>CALXUW010000069.1 GCA_944391795.1 uncultured Clostridia bacterium | reverse complement strand
ATTTTTTGTTTACTAAATCTTTTAATGCTTTACCAGCTTTGAATACTGGAGCTTTTGATGCAGGTATTTTGATTTCTTCTTTAGTTTGTGGGTTTCTTCCTTTTCTAGCTGCTCTTTTTCTAACTTCAAAAGAACCAAATCCAACTAGTTGAACTTTGTCTCCTTTTTTTAATGCATCTGTTACAACTTCTACAAAAGCGTTTACTGAAGCTTCAGCTGCTTTTTTTGTTTCTCCTGTTTTTGCAGCTATTGCTGCGATTAATTCAGCTTTGTTCATTTAAATTACCTCCTATAAGATTTAATGTTATATGTACCTTATTGCCAAAGCGAAGCAATAAATGTACCTTCTATTTAATTATCTTCGCCAAAAATAGCTAAAATCCTTCTTTTTTTGGGTCTTTTTTTATTTTTTTTTTAATATATTTTTAATTTTTCCAATATATTACAAATTTTATCTCCCTTAGGCATCATTGCTATTTCTTTTTTGGTGAAAACTTTTAATACTATTATAGCTAATAAGTAAATCATTACAGCACTTATTATTGCTAATATTGTAGCCAATTTTTCAGCAATTATACCAGTAAGTGTTAAATATATAAAATATGAACATATTGCCATTATAGCTGTTGCGATTATAGGTTTTATTACAAATTTAGAAAATGTTAAATTTAATTTTATATTTTTCCTTAGTGCCGTTATTGCAATTGAAAATGCAACTAAGTGGCAAGCTACAGATGCTATTGCAGCTCCATTTACTCCAATTTGAGGAATTGGCACTAATATTAAATTTAAAATAAGTTTTACAATCACGCCGGCATCCCATTGATAATGTTGGTATCATTAGTTTTCCATACCCTTGGAGTGCTCCATTTATTGTTTGATCTAAAATTGTAAATATTATTGTAAGTGAACTTATTTGTAAGATTACTTCTCCTGAACTTGCATTTGGAAATAGTAAATTTAAAATTGGTCCTGCAAATATAAACATTCCTATTGTACAAGGTAATCCTATTAACATAGAAGTTAATAGTGAAAATGATGTCTTTTTAGATATTTCTTTTTTATCTTTTCTTGCTTTTGCAGATGCAATTGCTGGAACTAGAGCTGTTGAAAATGCTACATTTATTGAAAGTGGCAAACTAGTTAGTGTATCTACTTTTCCTCCTAATATTCCATATTGTGTTATTGCCATATCTTCTGGCATAAATTCTTTTAGGCTTCTTACTACTGTAAATGAGTCTATGTTTTTGTTTAACGATGACATTATAGCAGTTAGGGCTATTGGAATTGATACCATTAATATTTTCTTTATTATATTTCTTACTCTTTCATATTTATAATTTACTGTAGATTTTATTTCTGCTGCTATTTCTCTTCTTCTTACTTTATAATACATATATAAATATGCAAAACCTGCAAATGTTGCAAGTGTTGTAGCAAGTGTTGCTCCTCCTGCCATCCACTCGGTTGATACATTTGATATTATTGCAACTATTTCTACTAAAATAACTGTTAAGGCTGTTTTAAATATTTGTTCTATTGTTTGTGATCTTGCTGTTGCTTTTATATTTTGTCTTGCATTAAAATATCCTCTCATAACTGATGATACAGCAACAAAGAATATTGCTGGAGATAATGCAACTAGGGTCATTTCTGCTTCTGGTATTTGTAACCAATAATTAGCTATCATGTGTGCTCCGAAAAAAAGCATTAGACTTCCTATAATTCCAATTATTGAAAAGGTTGCAAAAGCTATTTTAAATATTCTATGTGCTCCTTTATGGTCTCCTAAGGCAATTCTTTCTGATACTAATTTTGAAATTGCATTTGGTACTCCTATTGATGATATTGTAAGTAACATAGCATAAATTTGATATCCAGCCGCAACTATTCCATTTCCCTTATCTCCAAATCCTTCTCTATTTGTAAGATATAATGTATATACTAATCCTAATAACTTTATTAACACTTGGGAAAAAATTAGTGTAACTACTCCTTGCATGAAGCTTTCTTTTTTGTGAGTGCTTTTTTTTCTTTTTCCATTTGGCATTTTTTTCACTCCTTATTGAATAGTTCTTTTTAATTGTACTTATTTATTATAGATTTAATTACTATTTTATTCAATACTTTTTTAAAATTTAGGAAAATAAAAGTTACTATTTAGATTATTTAAATAGTAACAAAATCTTTTATATTTATTTTTTAAATGTTTTGATCTATATTAGGTAATATTTGTTTTTTTCTTGAAACAACTCCTGGTAGGAATGCTCTATTATTTTGTAATTTTATATTAAATGCTTTTTCTACTGCATCTTTTCTTTCTCCAAGTACTAAGATTTCAGAATTACTGTTTAATATGTCTGTTATAGCAAATACAAATAGGTCTAATTTATTTTTTTCTATTTCTTTTTTTATTGCTTCTTCTATTTTTGGTTGTTTTTTTAGTAATCCTTCTATATCTACTGTGTTTACTTGTGCTATTTCAAATTTTACTGTTCCTTTTTCAAATTTTTTGGCATCTATGTTTATTAGTTCTTCTTCTGAAAAATCACTTAAGTTAGTTCCTGCTTTTAGCATTTCTAAGCCATATTTATTAATATCAATTCCTGCTATTTTTTCTAGTTCTTTGGAAGCTATCTTGTCTTCATTAGTGCATGTTGGAGATTTAAATAATAGTGTATCTGATATTATTGCACTTAAGGCTAATATAGCTATGTTTTTTTCTATTTTTATATTATTTTCTTTATATAATTTATATAGTACTGTTGCAGTACATCCGTACTGGTTCTGTTCTGTAATATAGTTGATATGGTGCTTTAAAATTCATTGTGTGGTGATCTATTACTTTTAATATTTTTAAGTTTTCTATGTTTTCTATTGATTGTGTGCTTTCGTTATGATCTACTAGTATTACTTCTTTTCCATCTTCTATTTTTTCTACATATGGTATTTCTTCTAACTTTAAGTAGTCAAGGACATATTTTGTTTCTTTATTTATTTTTCCTATTCTTACGGCTTTTGCGTTTCTTCCTAATTTATTTTCTAGGTCTTGCATTATTATACTTGAGCATATTGAGTCTGTGTCTGGGTTTTTGTGTCCGAATATTAAAACTTTTTCTTCCATCTATATCTCTCCTAACTTTTCTTTATATTTGCTTAGTATTATATTAACAAATTACTTATTTGTCAATATTTTTATCTTTTTGGCTTTATGCAATAATAAGTAAAGTTCACTTCAAAATCATATTTTTTTACATTTATTTTATATTTTTTAAGATATTTTCTAATTCTTTTTTTGTAAAATAATATCTTTTATTGCAAAAGTGGCATGTTAATTCTGCTTGCCCTTCATTTTCTATTATATCTAATAATTCTTCTTTTCCGATTGTAGCTATACAGTCTTCCATATGTTCTTTAGAGCAATTACATTTATATATTGGCGTTATATTTTCTTCTATTATTTCTATATTTTCATCACCTGTTACTTTTTTTGCTATTTCTTCTAGTGTTAAGTTTTGATCTAATAATTTAGATATAGCTCCTGCTTTAAATATAGATTGTTCTACTTTAGTTATTTCTTCTTCTGATGCGTCTGGCATAGGAGTTATTAAATATCCTCCTGCTGTTCTTGTTCCATTTTTATCTATTAAAACTCCTAAAGCAACTGCAGACTGTATTTGCTCAGAATTCACAAAATAATTCGTAAAATCATCTGCTATCTCACCTGTTGATAATGGCGAAATTCCTATATATGGTTCTTTTAATCCTATATCTTTAATCACATTTATATATCCTTGATTTCCAACGGCTTTTCCTACATCTAATTTTCCCATGTCATTTAATGGTAAATCTATTTGTGGGTTTGATACATATCCTTTTAATTCTGGATAATTATTTGCTGTTACTAACATAGTTCCTATGGGGCCATTTCCTTTTATTTGTACTGTTAATTTATCTTTTTGATTTTTCATCTTAATTGCCATTATAGCTGATATAGTTAGTAATCTTCCAAATGCTGCAGTTGCGACAGGACTTAAATCGTGGATTTTTCTTGCTTCTTCTACTAAATTAGTTGTATTTGCACATATTATGGATATTTTTCCATCATATGCCAAAAGTTTTATTATCTTATCTTGCATTTATTCCTCCTAATATTTTAAGAAAATATACTTTTTTCTATATTATCTAATCTTTTTTTACACATATTTATTTCTTTTTTTATTATTATATCAATTTCTTTTGTGGGTTCTGTATACTTCATATTTAGTAAGTCTTTTAGATTTTGAACTGTATCTTCTATATTTTTAAAATTTATATCTGTAGTCATACTATTTTTTCTACCACTTATGTAATGGTGAACTACAAAATCTGCAATTTTAAAACTTTTTGATTTCATAACTCCATTGTAAACAAATAGTACGTCTTCATAAAATCTATTTTCAGGAAATCTAATATTATTTTCGTCTAAAAATTCTTTTCTCCAACATTTACTCCATGGATTTGGATATTTGTCCATAGCTGCTTTATATGTTTTAGTACAATTTTCTTCATTTGGAATTACTAGTTCTTCTCTGTCTCCTTCTATTTTAAAACCTAAATATATAACATCTGGTTTGTCATTTCCTATTAACTTATCTAGTTTATTTAGTACTTCACTATTTGCTAAATAATCATCTCCATCAAGAAATATAACATATTCACCTGTTGCTATTTCTAGGCCTGTATTTCTAGCTCCTCCTGCCTTTTTATTTTTGTCATGGAATTTTATTGTCAGGTTGTTATATTTTTTTGATAATTCTGCTATTTTTTCTCTTGTTTTATCTGTTGAGCAATCATCCACAACTATAATCTCTATATCTTTAAAACTTTGATTTTCTACACTTATTATTGCTCTTTGGATATAATCTTGAATATTATAACCTATTATAATTACACTAAATCTTTTATTCTTTGCTTGCTGGTCCATCTTGAATATCAAACTCCTTTCCACTTATGATGCTATCAAATAATTCTATTAGATTATTTGAAGCAATAGCACTTGTCCATTTTTCTGTAATATATTTGTATGCATTTTTTCCCATTTCTTTTCTTAATTCTTTATCTTTTATTAATCTTTTTACTTTATTTTCTAGTTCTTTATAGCTTTTATATGTAAATCCATTTTCTTCGTCTTTAATCAAAAATGGAACTGAACCCATTCTAATATTTGCAACTATAGCACATCCTGCGTTCATAGATTCATTAATTACTGCTCCCCATCCTTCTTGACTATCACTTGTACCTACAAAAATATCTGCTTTTTCCATATAGTCTTTTACTTTATCACTAGGTACTTGTCCAACTATTTCGATTACATCATCTAATTTTTGTTCTTCTATTTTCTTTTTTATTTTATTTTGTAATTTACCGCTTCCTAACATTCTTATTTTAAAATTATAGTTTTCTTTTTTCAAAGCTTTTGCTAATTTTATCATTACTTCTGGATGCTTCCATTTAATAAATCTAGCAACCCAAATAATTTCAGTTTTTTCTTTTTCTTGTTTTTTATCTATTAATTTATTTATATCATATTTATTTGTTTCTAAAAAATATCCCCATTTGTATATTTTATTTTTATATAATCCTAAAAAGTTAAAATCTTTTGCACCATAAGCATTGGCACATAATAAATATAGATTTTTATTTTTTCTATATTTTATGTGTCTTTGATAAAATAATTTTAATTTGTCTTTATCAAAAATAGTATTAAAAAATCCATCTGGGAAAATAAATACTCTTGCTCTATATCTAAATGTTAATTTGTCTTGTTTTAAGCGTTCTTCTATTAGGTCATCTGTTGTAGAACCGATTATTACGACATCACTTTCTATTGCTAACTTTTGTGCTTCTTTATATGTTTTATCGTCTTCATATGCTCTTACAACAAAATCATATTTTTGATCTAAATCTTGAAATCCCATGTCTAGTCTCCACTTGAATATTTTAACAGTAGAAACAAATTTAAAATCTTCTCCTAGTCTTTTTTGCATTTCTAAACAAAAAGGTAGTTGATGATGTGTTAAAAAATTAGAATAAAAAGTAACTTTCATATTTTTCCTCCATCCTCTTTATATTTCGCATTTATTATAACATAAATCGACATTTTTATCAAATGTTTATCCATAAAATTTATTTTGAAATTTACATCTATTAGTTTTATAAAACTAATTTTATTAAAAGATTTTGATTTTATTTGAATAAAAAAACACCTCAGTATATAGAGGTATTTTTGATGCGTTATTAATTATTTAGTTATTGTGGGGAAAAATCTATAAGTTACAAAGATTTTTCAAACTTTAATTTTTTTATTTTTGCTTTAAATTTTGTTTTACTTTATTCCAAACTTCATTTGCTTCAATAAATTCTTTATAATGTTTTTGTACATTTTTATCATATTCATCTAATACATCTAGCAATTGGTAAAATCCATTATCATTGCATAATTTAATCATTGTCGGTACACTTTCTTGCAAATTTTGTCTAATATTATTTATTTCTTGCTTATATGCCTTTTTGTCTTTTATGTATAATAGAAGTGGTTTGTATTTTAACCATCCAAGAGATGCCTTTAAAAATCTGCTTCCTACCATTTCTTCTTTTCTTTGTATTCTTCTTAATTTTTTAGGATATTTTTCTTCCATTATGCTTGTATATTTTAAAAATCCGTCGTGGAAGTGGTAAACTGGAACTTTTATTACTTTACTATCTTGTAATGACATAGAAAAAAATGTATCTTCTCCTCTGGCTTCAGGTGGGTTATAAAATGCTGGTATTTTATCTAAATGTCTTAAATTTATGCATAATGTTGAACCTGCTACCCATTTTCCTCCATTTGTCATTTGAATCTCTTTTATTTTTCCATTATTTATTATTTCTTCGCTTGCATAGGTTACTCCATTATTGTCTATCATTATCTTTTTTATATTATCCCATTCGATTATTTCATTGCTAATTGCCTGAATATACTTTTTAAAGATTGATTCATCTATTTCTTCATTTAATTCTAAATATGGAATTGGTGATATATATCCACAATGAAATCCGACTGATACATCTGTCTTTTCGATATTTTCTAAATGTTTTAATATATTATCTTGTTTTATCCATTTTATTTCATCTTCTTCCCTTACACATGCAACTGGGTATTCATCATCATCCCAGAATAGTAAATAATCTATATTTCTTTTTATTGCATTATACATTATTGTATTTCTACCTTTAGCGTGTCCATGCCCTAAAATGTAATTTGCTTGTTTGTTACTAAAATCATATCTTCCTTTTAAAATTTTTATATCTTCTTGTATATTTTCAGGTGTAATATATTTTACATGTATTTCTTTATATACTTCTGGTAAGATTTTATAAAAATCTTCTTTTGGAGTATTTTGATATTCTTCATCATATAATATAAAAAATGTTATATTTACTGGTTTTTTATATCTTTTTGTTTGCTCTAATATATTTTTATAATATTTGTTTATAACTCTGCAAGCATTTTTCCTGCCTGTTACAAATCCTATACCTAATTCTATCTTTTTTATATTTGTTTTCATTTCTCCTCCTAATTGATTGATATGAATTAACTATGGCAAATTATATCATATGGATATATTTATGTCAAACTAGTTGTTTTAGTTTTTTTGATACATTTAATATACAAATTCATTCACATAAAGTTATACTTTCTAGCATAATTTTCAAAGAAAAAAATACTCTTTTAATCAAGAGCATTTTTCTTTAGTTATGTATTTCAAACATATCCTTACCTTCTCCACAAACCGGACATACCCAATTATCTGGCAAATCTTCAAATGGTGTTCCGTGGTTTTATTCCCGCTTTTTCATTCCCGAATTTAGGATTATATATATATTTACATTCTATACATTCATATCTTTGGTTTTCTGATTTATCAGATTGGAAGTTTTTATATCCTAGTCCTAATGCTACAATTACCATTAGTAAAAATGATAATGCCTTCCATATTCCACTATCTAATAAAATTACTGCAAATATTCCAAATGTTGCACTAATTCCATATAATATTAAAACTGCTTGTTTTTGGCTAAAACCTCTTGCTACTATTCTATGGTGTAAGTGGCCTTTGTCAGCTTTAAAAATTGCTTTTATAGATTTTCCTTTTATTATTCTTCTTATAATTGCCCATATAGTATCAAATATTGGTAAACCAAGTACTATTAATGGTAAGACTATTACCGCTACTGTGTATGTTTTTGCAACTCCTAATATAGATATAATAGAAAGGGAGTATCCTAAAAAATTAGATCCCGTATCACCTATAAATGTTTTTGCAGGTGAAAAGTTAAATGGTAAAAATCCAACTAATGCTCCTGCTAAAGCTGTTACTAATAATATTGATACTAGTGGAGAACCATTTAATACAAATATTATTAGCAATGATATTGCAGAAATTACAGATATTCCTGATGATAAGCCGGTCTAATCCATCTATTAAATTTATTGCATTTGTAATTCCTACCATCCATAAAATAGTTAGTATTACAGAGAAAACTTCTTGTAGTTCTGGATTATTTATAAATGGAATAGTTACATCATCTATTTTTATTCCAAATGATACTGCAATTATTGCTGCAACAACTTGTCCTGATAATTTTACTATTGGTTTTATACCTTTTATATCATCTATTATACAAGTTATAGCAATTACAATTATTCCTAAAAACATTCCTAGAAGTTTGGTACCACATTTTTCTGGACCAAATAAATCTATTGTTTTTTCCATGCTCATTACAATAAGTAAATAGATAACAGATACTAAAAAACCTAATATTACAGCTGGCCCTCCAAATTTAGGCATTGCCCTTTTATGCATTCTTCTTTGGTCTTTTGGTACATCTACTGCTCCTACCTTTTTAGCTATTTTTATAGTATATGGTGTTGCCATAAATGTTATAATAAAGGCTAAAAGAAAGGCTATTGCTATATCTCCCCACATAAAATTTCTTTGCCTCCTATTTCATGTTTTCTTTTTCTATATCCTCTATTATTTTCAATCTTTCATCATGCCTTCCACCTTCGTATTCAGTTGCAAGATACATTCTTAATATACATATTGCTTCATTTACTGTTACATCATCTGCTCCTATTGCTAATATATTGCTATTATTATGTAGTCTTGCATATTTTGCAGTATATTCATTATGGCAAGGTGTGCATCTGATTCCTTTAAATTTATTTGCAACAATGCTCATTCCCAAACCTGAACGGCATATTAAAATTCCCATGTCATATTTTTTTGATTGAACTGCTTTTGAAACTTCTTTTGCAATATTAGGATAATCTACCCTTTCTTCGTTCATGCATCCAAAATCAGTATATTTGATTTCCTTTTCTTCTAAATATTTCTTTATTTCTTCTTTTAATCTATAACCTCCATGGTCACTACCTATTGCTATCATATTTTATCACCTCATTCTTTATCAATATACCACATCTTCTTTTAGATTACAATAATTATTTCATATTTTGCTTGCTTTTTCCTAAAAAATATGTTAAAATATCATATGTTATAGTGTAATATAGACTAAGAGGAGGTGCAATTAAGAAATGCCAAACATAAAATCAGCTAAAAAAAGAGTTAAAGTTATTGAAAAGAAAACTTTAAGAAATAATATGATAAAATCTGGATATAAATCAGCTGTTAAAAAATTCGAAGAAGCTGTAAATGCAGGAAAAATAGATGAAGCTAAAGTTTTATTCTCTGAAGATAAAAAAAAAATTGACCAAGCTTGCAGTAAAGGTGTTATTGTAAAAAACACAGCAGCTAGAAAAAAATCTAATTTATCTAAAAAATTAAATGCAGCAATGGCTTAGGTATCCATATAATAAAGATTATGCATAGTTTTTATTTAAGCAACTTTTTTAATTCTAAAAAGGTTGCTTTTTTATTTTTACTTTTACTTTTACTTTTAATTAATTTAAAAATTTAAACTAATATATTTTAAAATATTTTTTTCTAATTCTTATTACAATTTACTTACCTAAAACTTCCATTGTTTTTGTTATCATTTAGTGTTACTATTTATATAGTAGTAATAATATTATTATAATAATTTTTAAGAGGTGAATTATGATTAAGAATTTAATAAAAAATTTTAAGAATTTTGATAAAATTACATATAAGATTCTAAAATGTGGATTAGAATTTTGCTTTATTTTATGTATTATTTCTGTTATTATCTTATTTACATATAATTTAGTATTTGCAGTTCCAATTTTATATTACATAGGAATTTCTTTATTTAAATTGAGTTTGGTTTTTGGAATTGAGTTTATTATATGTAGTTTTGTCGCCGATGGAATAAAAAAACAAATGATATAGGGTCAATCTGGGACGTTTCCCAATTGGACATTTTGACCAGTCTGGGACACTTCTTACCTTTGGGGGATTTAGCTAAAAACATTGCTACTCGTGTGATTAAGGCCCATGGGGGATAATATTATAATTTTTATTAAA
>CALXUW010000068.1 GCA_944391795.1 uncultured Clostridia bacterium | reverse complement strand
TATGGAAAAATTTAATAATCATTTCTACTAAACTAGGATGCAAACTTCTTTCTATTTCATCTATTACTAATATTTTTCCATTTTCAAAAACATCTTTTAGTATTGGAGCAAATGAAAATAGAATTTGTGTTCCTGAGGATTCATTGTTTAAGTTTAATTCGTAGTTTTTCATATTTCCTTCATCGTTTGTAACTTCATGTGTCATCCTTATTTTTACATCTCTTTGTTTTTGTGGCAACATTGGTGAAGGTATATTAAAGTTCTTTAATAGCATTAACATATTATTATCTACATCACGTTCTTCAATTTCTACACTAAAGTCTTTTATTATGATGTCTGCTTCGTTTAACAATTTTAATGTGAATTTTTTTAATTCTTCTCCTTCATCTTTGCTATATGACTCTACTACAAAATCATTTAATAGCATACCTCCAGAATATGTGTCTATATTTTTTGCAAACCACAAATATGGTTCTTTTGTCTTATCATAATTCCATGTTGTTGCTGTTGCTAAAAATAATTTATTATCTATATTTTGAGTTTTTATAGCATTTAATTTTCCTTCATCTGCCTGTAAGAATTTATATTCATTTACATTAGTTCTTTCAAATATTCTTGTTGGTTTTGCTGTAAAATACTGATATAAATATTCTTCATATACTTTCTCTTTATCTGCTATAAATCCATATATATATTTCATTCCTTTTGCATAAAAAACAAATTCAAATTCACATGGTTCTACTTTAGTTTTTTCATCAAAGGCAAATGGTTCCATTTCCATTAATTCTTCTCCCACTTGTCTATTGTTTGATTTTCTTACCATTAATATTGCTGCAGTAAATGCTTTTATTAAATTTGTTTTTCCTGATGCATTCGCTCCATATATTGCTGTGCTTTTTAAAATTATTTCACTTATATTTGGTATGTTTATAATGTTTTCTTCATTTTCTGTTCCTGTTGCTGCTTCCATACTAAATGTCACTTTATCTCTAAATGACATGAAATTTTTTACACTAAATTCAACTAGCATTTTACTCACCTCTTTTTTATATTATATGCTATTTTTATAAAAAAGTAAACTGATTTTAATGGTATTCTTTCTGTTTTTGCATTTTTTATTCATTTTTGTATTAAATATTATTTTTTAATTTAAATATTAAATATCTTCTTTATTTTATCTATAAATTTTTTAAACCTTGTTTCTCTTTTTTTCTCAACTGGTAAAGTATCCACATTATTATTTTTAATTTCTGATTTTTTATTATTAAATATATTATTCAAATCAAAGTTTTCCTGCTTTTCTTGTTCATTTTTCATTTCGTTTAATTTCAATATATGATTAATTTTTTCCTTTTCATCATCTTTTGCAATATAATTTTTATATAAATTTATCAAAATTGCATCTGTTTTTCTTGAAATTTTGGGGTTAACTGGATTATATATATATACATAATTTTTATCCTTATTATTTTCATAAAATTCAATTTTTTCTTTAGGGATTTTTTCATAGTCTTCTTTTGGAATGTGTTTTAAAATTTCTAAAACTTCTACATAACTAAGGCTATATGTATTATTCACTTACTTTTCCCTCTCTTTCTTTGGTATTTTCTGCTTGATTGGCATTTAGTACTTCTTTAGCTGTAACACCTTTTTCTAATCCTTGCTTTATAATATTTCTAAAGCTTGAGTCTGAAATTTCTTCTTCCATCAATCTTATAAAAGATTCTTCATCAAAATTTTGGCCATTGATTACATGTGGCAATGTTTTTTGGTCTATTTTTGTAATAGTTCTTGTTTTTTGCATTTTAAAAATATCTTCTAGATTACTATATAACCAATCTTTGCTTGTTTGCTCTGGTGGTATACCTAAAAAGCCATCTCTTATAAATACTGCTCTTGTTAAGTCAATTGACTTATATTTTTCTTCGTCTTTTATAATAACCCAGGCATGTCCTAGTTCACTTGTTCCTTCTACTTCATGTGCTTCAATACCTGCTTTTTGTAGAAGAGGAACTAAGTAGGTTGCGTAATCTTCACATACACCACTTGTTATTAATCCATTTTGAAATTGGGGTGGAAAATATTTTTTTGGTTCTATTAGAAAATCTATTAAAACTTTTGATATATCATAATTTACTGCATATTCGTTTCCATTAAAAATAATTTTAGTTTTTTCTCTTAATCCTTGCTCAATTTGTTTCATAACTAAATCTACATTTTGGGTTACTAAGTCATCATTTCCTAGATGGCTTTTTAGTTCTTTTGTTATATAACTTCTTAGTTCTTGTATGAATTGATTGTAATCTTCACTATTTTCATCTCTTATTCTTAATATGTCATTAAATATTCTTGATTCTCCTTGAATAATTGGACGAGTTAGGGCAAATTCTTCATCACTTTCGCTTTTTGTTTTATTCATTGCAATTGTAAAATTACTTGAAACACCTGTGATTGTCCCTTGCGCATAAGCAATGAATAAATAGGCATAATCATATCTTACATTTTCTAAAAAATAGTTCATAATAAATTTTGTTTTTGCTTCTGTACCTTTTATTTTATTTACTTGAGACAATAACTCATCAATATTATTTATCATTCATTTTTCTCCTCTTTTATTTTTTATAATTTATGGCTTTAATGCAGTAATTGGTACAATATATAACTCTTATTTTATAACTATTCTACTCTAAAATTAATTTAATATCAAGTTAATATACAAATTTCAATTATTTTAATATATATTTTTTTAATTAGAATTCTAATACATTTTTCCCCTAGACATTTTCCACATTTTGTTATAAACTTAAATAACAAAGAAATAAAAAAAGTTAAGAGGAGAAAATATAAAAATATGGAAAAATTATTTGAATCGATGGCAGCAACCCCTAAAAATCCTAACTGGCAAAATATCATATCAAGAAAAACGCCTTTATACACAAGAGAAGGTGACGTAAGAACAGATTTTGAAAGAGATTATACAAGAATAATCCACTCAAACAGCTTCAGAAGACTAAAACACAAAACTCAAGTATTCTTCTCTCCAGAAAATGACCATATCTGCACCAGAATTGAACATGTTACCCATGTAGAATCAATAAGCTATACAATTGCAAACTATTTAGGTCTAAATACAGAACTTACAAAAGCAATCTCAGTAGCTCACGACTTAGGACATAGCCCATTTGGTCACAGTGGAGAAAAGATTTTATCACAAATTTCCAAACGCGATTTAGGTCACACATTTTGGCATGAAAAAAATGGACTAGAATTTGTAGATAACATAGAATTATTGGAAGATAATGAAAGATGCAAGCAAAATCTAAATCTTACATATGCAGTAAGAGACGGAATAATCTCACACTGTGGGGAAATTGACGAAAACTGCATAAAACCAAGAAATGAATTTATGGATTTAAGTAACTACCAAAGACCAAATCAATATTTACCTTATACATGGGAAGCCTTAGTAGTTAAAATATCTGATAAAATATCATATATAGGAAGAGATATAGAAGATGCAATAACATTAGGTATACTAGATGATTGTTTAGAAGATTTATATAATATATTGAAATTAAATAATAACTCTAAAACTCAACTAATAAATAACACTATTATAATAAATTATCTAGTATCTGACTTATGTAAGAATTCATCACCTGAAAATGGTTTGTGTTTTTCTAAGGAAGCTTTCGACCTAATGAACGAAATTAAAAAATTTAATTATAAAAATATATATCTATGTAACAAAATTAAGCCATCTAACAGATACTTTGAACTTGTAATAAATGAAATATATAACCTACTTAAATCTTCTTTTGATGGCAAAAGCTTTTTAAATTCTGCTAAAACTTTAAGCAATTTTTACCCAAAACTTTCTAGTAGCTTTTTAGGGTTTTTATGTAATTATTGCAACATAGAAAATAGAGAAAAACTAAACTTAAAAAACAAAATTTTATTTGAAGAAGAAAATATTGAAAATTACTGCCAAGCAATAATCTACTACATATCTGGAATGACAGATAATTTTGCAATTGAAATCTACAATGAAATTATAGGTTTTTAAAAAGTATAAATAATTGGAGGAATATATGGAAAAAATAGCAATAATATCTGATGTTCATGGAAACATTACAGCATTAAACAGTGTATTAGAAGACATACAAAAACGAAATATAAGAAGAATCTTCTGCCTTGGTGACAGTATAGTAAAATGTGTCCACCCAGATTTAGTAGTTGACAAATTAAGAGAAGTATGTGAAGTAATTTTACTTGGAAATTGCGATTATAACATATGCAGACCCCAAGTAAAAGATAAACATTTTTGGTCAAGAGAAAAAATAGGAGAAAATAGAGCAAATTTTCTTATTAACTTACCTGTTTGCTTTGAATTCTACATGAGTGGCCACCTAATTAGACTTTTCCATGCCTCACCATTTGGATTAAGTGATATATATAATCCAATGTTTTCTAATGAAGGAACTATATTTGTTGGAAATGAAATAAAAAATCCAGAAGACCTATTTAAAAACACTGAATTTTTAGGAAAAACTCCTAATGATCCAATACCTGATATTATAGGTTTTGGACATATTCATACACCTTGTATTGTAAGATTTAAAAATAAAACTATCTTTAACCCTGGAAGTGTAGGAATTCCTGTTGAAATGATGAACTCTGATATAAACGACGAAAGTAACAAATTTTCGACTCTTGCATCTTATATAATAATAGAAGGAAACTATGATGATAAAAATATTGGCTCTATTTCTTTTAATTTAGTAAGAGTTCCTTATGATGTTGAAAAAGAACTTTTAGATTTAGAAGCTTCTAATATTCCTAATAAAGATGTAATTTATAGAAGCTTAAAAGGTGCCCTTCCTACAACATACAAATTTAGCTAATTAGGAGTGAAATTTATGGATAGCAAATTTGAAAAAGTACAAAAGATATTAACTAAATATAACCAAGAACATTTAATTAAATTTTATTTTGAACTTTCACAAGAGCAAAAAAATATTTTATTAGACCAAATTTTAGACATTGATTTTGAAAATATTTTAAATTTATATGATAATTCTATGAAAGAAGAAAAATTTCTTTTAAGTGAAATTTCTCCATTAAACCATTTTGAGGATAGAGAATTATATAAAAAAGATATAGAATTTTATTCAAAAATAGGAGAAGAAAAAATAAAAAATAATGCCTATGCAGTTGTTACAATGGCAGGTGGTCAAGGTACAAGGCTTGGTTACAAAGGACCTAAAGGAACTTATGAATTAGATTTAGAACCCAAGAAAAAATCTTTGTTTCAAATTATATGTGAAGATATTAAAAGAGCAAATGACAAATTTAATGTTACTATCCCTTGGTATATAATGACAAGTTTAGAAAATGATGGGCAAACTAAGGATTACTTTATAAAACATGATTTTTTCCGGATATCCAAAAGAAAAAATAAAATTTTTTACCCAAGGGAAACTTCCACTTATTGATATTTGCAAAAAATTAATTCTGCAAGAGACTTACTTAGTAAAAGAAGCTTCTAATGGAAATGGTAATGTTTTTAATTCTATGAAAAAACATGGAATTATTGAAGAATTAGAAAAAAATTCTATTGAATGGGTATCTTTTGGTGGAATAGATAATGTATTACTTAAAAATGTTGATACATTTTTCTTGGGGTTAACTATAAATAAAAATTATGAAATTGCATCTAAATCAATTTTTAAACAAAATCCTATGGATAAAGTTGCTGTTTATTGCAAAAAAAATGGTAAGCCTTCTATTTTAGATTATGCAAATATTGATTTAGAACTTTCAAATAAAAAAGATGAAAATAATAGATATTTATATAGAGAAGCTAATATGTTGTCTCATTTAATGAGTATAAGTGCTATTAAAAAGGTAAGTAAAATATCTTTAGAGTATCATCGAGCATTTAAGAAAAATGCTTTTGTAAATGATGAAGGTATGAAACAAATACCAGATAATCCTAATACATATAAATTCGAAAACTTTATATTTGATGCTTTTATGTATTTTGATGATATGCTTCTTCTTCGTGTAAATGAGGATTTTGAGTTTGCACCTATAAAATCTTTTAATGGCCTTTACACTCCTGAGACTGCAAAAGAAAAATATGAAAAATATTGGGAAAAAGAAAAAAACAAAGTTTAGGAAATGAAATGAACCCACTTTAGGAGACACGAATTAAAAAACAGAGTATGGGACTACATTAACTTGTAGTCCCATATTTTTTACTTTAATTATTAATTTTTAAAAGTTTTTTATCCTTTATTATAATTCTATTCTTTTATTATTTATTATTTATTATTATTTATTATTTTTTATTTTTTTATTTTATTTTATTTTTTTATTTTATTTTTTTGTTCCTTATTTCCTTATTTTTTTATTTACCTTAATTCTTTATTTTTTTAATCTATAATTTCCTTATCAATCCATTCTTTTCCATCTACAACTCTTGTAACCATCATAGAGCATACAGTATCTCCTACTACGTTTAACATTGTAGCTGGTGGGTCAATAATTGTTGCTATCATTGTTAATATTGGCAAAGCTGCTACTGGGTAACCCATCATACTTATTATTAGCATTTCTGAGATAGTTCCTCCCCCAATTGGAACTGCTGTTACTAATAAATTTGCAATTAATGCAACTCCAAGTACTCCTAAAATATCAGATGCAGTTACTAACTGTGTTCCAAACAAACATACTAAAAACATTATTTTAAATACTGACCCTATAATTGAGCCGTCTTTATGAAAGCTTGTTCCTAGTGGTATTGTTGTTTCTGCAATATCTTTTGGTACTCCCATTTTTTTGCTGCTTTCTATATTTACAGGTATTGATGCTGCAGATGAACAAGTAGCAAGTGAAGTTAAGGTAGATGGTATTGCATTTTTCCAAAATACTTTTATTCCTTTTTTACCTCCTGCAATAAATGCATATATTGTATACATTATAAAATAAAATGCAATTGCAACTAAGGTATATATGACAAATGTTTTTAAATATCCTACTGCAATTGAGGCTCCAAAGCTTCCTACTAATGATGCAAAATAGCATCCTAATCCTATTGGTGCATAGTACATGATAATTTTTACAATATTATTTACTATGTGGTTTGCTGATTCTAAAAAGTCTATTACTGGTTTTGCTTTTTCTCCTGTCATGTTTGCGGCAATTCCGAATATTACTGAAAATACTAGTAATGCAATAATGTTATCTTTAGATAGTAATTTGGTAAAGTCATCTACTGTTAATAAACTTACTGTTCTATCTGCTATTGTTATGTCTTCTTCTTTGGATTTAGTTTGTTCAGCGTTTGTAACATCTTCTAAAGATGCTTTTATTTTTTCTCCATCTTCTGGGTCAACTAGTTTTACAAAATATGTACTTGCAAAACCGATTAGTACAGCAATAATAGATGTAAATATAAATACTCCTATTATTGTTACCATGATTTTTCCTAATCTTTTTGGGGTTTTCATTTTTGCAATTGATGTTGTGATTGTTAAAAATATTAGTGGAACTACAATAACTAATAAAAGATTTAAGAATAGATCTCCTAAAGGACTTAAGATAGTTGCTTTTTCTTGGAATATAATTCCTACAATTGCTCCAACAATTATTGCAACTAATAAAATAATTGTTGATTTGTAATTTGATAAAAATTTTTTCATAATACTACCTCTTTTTCTTTAAAGGCAACTAGAAATATAATTATATTTCTAGGATTTGTGGTTATTATATAATATTCTTTTATTTTTTGCAATATCTACACCATACATTCCGTTATTTGGTATGTGTCAAGTAAATGTAGGCAATTTTTTTATCTTTTTTTCTAATCCTTTAAATGCCATTGCTTCCAACACTTTATTTATTTTTTTGTTCTCTTAATAAACAAATTAATAACTTAATCTTAATTC
>CALXUW010000067.1 GCA_944391795.1 uncultured Clostridia bacterium | reverse complement strand
ACAATTCTTCGCATAACCTTTTGCCTATTTCATTGGCCTGTTCTTCTGTTATATTATCTTTAGGCGAAAAACTTTGTATAATATGATATGCAACTCTATTCCCTTTCATTTGATATTTTCTTTGTATGTCTTTAAATTCTAATAAAGCTGTTTCTGGATTACAATTTATGCTAGATATTTGACCTACTTTTTCTCCATTATGTTTCTCATCTAAAATGTAATTAATAAGTTCTTTTGGCGAACCGTAATGTGCTTCTCTTTTAGTTATGGGCATTCCATATGATCTCTTTTATTTATTTCTTGCCAAATATCTATATCTAGTTTATTTTCAATAAGTTGTAACATTTGCTTTTGTTTTTTTAGAATAGTAAACATTATTGTAGAAATATTTTTCATATCTTCTTCTGAAATTTGAGTTGCATATTTACTAAAATGTCTAAATTCTTTTGCTATCTTCTTTAATTCTTTTGTATTATTACTATAAGCCTCATATAATTCATTTTTACTTTTTAAGTCAACATGTGTGATTTTCTCATATATAGCCGAATCTCTAATATAACCTGCAATAGTTTTATAACCATAAAAATTAGCCTTTGCCTCTATTAAACTTCTTTCTTCATCTGAAACTATAACTTTTATGCTTTTTCTTCTTTCTTTTGTATTAAATTCCATTCTCTCACTTCCAATCAAAAAGAGCCTAGGTTCCTCTAAGCTCTAATTATAATAATATTATTTTATATCAATGAATCTATAAGTAATTGATATGCTGTCGAAAATCCTTTAACAAATGCCTCTTCCATTTCTACTGATGAAACTTCATTATCTAATTCAAGATATTCCTGCACTAAATCAAAATCTTGCTTACTAAGTTCATTTTCAATAATTTCTGATTGTTTTTTTCTTCGACTTGTAACTTCTTTATATTTATCTAGTGCTACAAGATCAAAATTAAATTGTTCTTCTAGTGCCTTAAATAATTCTCTAACAGATTTCTTATCAACCATATTAAATCCTCCCATATAAAATTTATAATCGATTACATTAACGTTATAACGTACTTTTAGCCGTTTGTCAGCGCCCTTTTTTAATTTTTATTAAAAAAATTATCATATATATAGCCAGCATTAATATATTTTTCTGTTAGAGCCATCTTATAGCTTTCTAATAGTTCTAAATATTTTTGCTTAAAACAATTTTTACAAAGCCATTTAATCCCTTCTTTTGTAATTATATATTCGTTATTATCAATATATCTAAAATTGCTATGAACCTTTATCATTTTCCATATTGCTTTTTCTATTGTTTCATATTTCTTATTAAAGTAATTTACAAGTTCCTGTATTTTCATATCTTCATTAAATAGATTTTTAGATTCTAATTTTAATAAATTTTCATATTGCTTTATTCTTTCTTTAAAAAATTCTATATCTGCATCTATTAGTTTTGTCTTGCTATTAAAATATACATTTACCAACCAATAATAACCTTCAATAAGAATTAATGAATTTCTACTTCTGATTTTTTCACTTTTCCACCTACACATTTTATGTTTTCGTTGCATAATTTGTATTGCATATCTTAAATCTTTATGTGTAATTTCTTTTCCTGTTTTAGTTTTGATATTTTGTGAATTTAATCTAACTAGTATTTTTTCGTATGATAAAAATACTTTATCTAATGTACTTTCATTATATATTTAATTTCCCTCCAATCAAAAAAGAAGAAGCTTAAACTCCTTCTTCAAAATTAATATTTTTTATTGATTTTAACTTTCTCAATTATAAGGTCGTGAAACACCCGATTTATAACTTTCTCACTTATATGGCTGTGAAACACCCGATTTATAACTTTCTCATTTATATGGCTGTGAAACACCACGATTTTATCTATATTTATTATACAATTTTTTTATGCAACTTATCCTGACATTTATACTGACATTTAACCTGACATTTGTTATATTAGTTTAACTATTTCAAATCTTCCACCGCATTTGGCACATCTAAACTTTCTTGTAAAATTTTTGTTTAATCTTTGTCTATAAAACTCTTGTTTACAACCTTTACATATAATCTTATAATTATATTTTTCAATTTCATTGTACTCAATGTTACTTTTTTCAAAATCTTTTTTCTTATTCCCAACACGAGATATGTCATAACCATAATTTGAATTGACAATATAAGCATATTTTTTAAATTCTGTTCCATGATTATTACAATAAGGAATGCAATGTATTAGTTCGTGCATTATTGTATTTTTTATAATATTATCTTCAAGTTCTAGTACCCATTTACTTATTTCTATATTATGCCTATTAAATTTTTCATATTTTACAAATTTTCTTCTTCCTATTCTTGAAATAGTTTTATAATTACTATCTGGTTTCTCTTGTTTACAACAACCATATCTTTTATTATTTCTTTTTGAAATTGTTATTATAATTTTGCCATATTGTTTTTCATTTAAAATATCAATTCCTATTTTATTTAATTCATTTACACATTCCAAATATAATTTGTTTAATTTCTGTTCCATATAAGCATTATATCACTTCTTTAATTTTTATTCTATACATATAACAAAATTT
>CALXUW010000066.1 GCA_944391795.1 uncultured Clostridia bacterium | reverse complement strand
CAAGAAAGTGTAAAAACTGTTTCCACCAATGTGGGATATGAAGATGTGTACTATTTTAGTAAACTCTTTAAAAAATATTATGGTATGTCACCACTAAATTATAGAATCAATCATAGGAAAATTGGATGATAAATGCAAAAGACAGTATATTTAAGCCGTTCTGTAAATATACTGTCTTTTTTATTGTTTTAATCACTTCATCATTATAAATTTCTTTTATTTATACAGGTATCAAAACTTCTGGTATCTACCTAGTCATCTCTTGAATATCTAATTATTAAGTATTACATTATTATCATTATTCTTAGATGATTTTACCTAGTTTGCATTTATTTTATGTAACAAATTAAATGTAAATATCTTCTGCAAAAACTGGATACTCTTCTAAGTGTTCCCTTACATAACACCTTTTAAAACCTACAAAAGCAGTTTCTCTTTTTAATAAAGCTTTTATAATACGTATTATAAGTCTAGAGGTAGGATTTTGTTTGTATTCCTGCAATTTTTTATATAATATATTCATTTCTATTTGCAATTCTTTTATTCTTATGTCACTTTTTATTTTTCTCATTCCTGTATTTTTTAAGTTAAATACTTCGTCTACTAATTGAGCTGTAAGAACTGCCTGTTTATCTTCTTCATTTTTTTCTTTTACATACACATCATTTTCTTTTAAGGAAAATATGATATATTGTTCTGGATCTTTTTTGCAACAATCTAAAATACCTTCTGCATACTTCTTTTGATTTTTTACACTATTACAATGACTACAGGATAAAAATAAATTTTCCCAATCAAATTTTCTATCTTTCCACTTTCCATTTTCATGGGGTAGTAAATGTTCAATCTGAGGATCTTGTAAATCTTTCAACTCACATATGTAACATTTCCCATGAAAATCTTTTGTTAACTGCTCTACTACATCATCTTTTAAGTAACTTCCATTTACTTTTTCTGCCTCTTTTTTTAAGGATTGTGGGGCTATTGGACTGCGTTCAATTTTAACCATTACAAATCCTCCCTATTTTGAAACTCTAACTTTAATTTGCTATACTCTGTTGTAATATCAAGTGCCAAGTAGTCAGGAATTTCATCTAAGAATAGTTGTAACTTCTCAATCTCAATTAAATCATCATCTGTAATTTCTTTCTTTTGCACTAATTCTTTGTATCTTTCATACTTTACTTTTAACAACTGAGACATAGTATCTGCTTTAAAATACCCTTCTACAATTCCTTCATATGGAACATCTATTAGTCCATTTTCAACTAATACATGATTTTCCAAATCATAAATCACTACATTTTCTATACTATTTAGTATGAATGGAGAATGGGTTGATACAACAAATTGTAAGTTAGGAAAAATAGTAGTTAATATGCTTAGGATCTCTCTTTGTAGTTCCAAATGTAAGTGTGTTTCGATTTCATCAATTAATACAATCCCAGGCATATCAAAACAAAAGGTTTTTTTGGTCCTTTTTTCCATACGAATAATAATATCTACAACAATATCCAATACCGCTGCATACCCACTGGATAATCCATTAAAATCAAAAGGTTCTTTTCCTTCTTGACAAATAAAAAATTGAAAAGTATCTTCATCAAATTGTAATTGTAAGGTTTTGTCTTTAAATATTTCTTGTAATAACTGTTGGAATTTTTCAAACCATTCTTTTATCTTCTTTGCCTTTTCTTCTTTTCCACCACTAATAGCCAGTGCCTCTGTCATCTTTAAATCTAGTAAATACTTTACAAAACATTTTCTTGGTGATTCCTTTATATTATATGCATCTCGTAACTGCACTTTTTCAACGTGTTTTGGAATTTCTGCTTCAAACACACGATTTGCTTCATAACTGGCAAGAATAAACTGCCCTTCTTTAAACATTATTCGTATTGATTCTAATGGAACGTTGAATTCTAATGAGATACCTTTTATTGCATTATTGTAATCATCTGTTGTTGAAATCGAATGTAAAAATGTAGTAATTGCCTCTAAAACACTTGTCTTCCCACTGCCATTTTTTCCTGTAATAATAAGATGTTTTAATTGATCTTTTGATAAGGGAATTTCTATATTTTGTAAATGTCGAACTTTTTCTATGATTACTTTTGTTATAAATAACTGCTCCATGGTTTCCTCCTTGTACTTACTTCTTTTATACTATTTCCAATGTTTTCTTTCATCATACCATAAAAATACTTTTTACACATCTACAAAAATAAGATGCCTCCCAAGAGGCTTCTTACTCTCTCTACATTCTTCTGCTTTCTCTTATTTCCTAGCAAATCTCTGCCCCTGCTGGCATCTTCTTTTCTGGTACCATAAGAGCTAATTCTCCATTTTCATCTTCTGCACATAAAAGCATACCTTCACTTACTACTCCTGCAAGTTTTGCTGGCTTTAAGTTAACAAGAACCATAACTTTCTTTCCAACCATTTCTTCTGGTGTGTAGTAAGCTTTAATTCCTGATACAATTTGCTTTACTTCACTTCCAATTTTCACTTGAGAACAAAGAAGTTTCTTTGATTTTTTCACTTCTTCACAAGCAATAATTTCTCCTACTTGGAATTGCATTTTCATAAAATCATCGTATTCAATTTCTGCTTTTGGTTCAATATCGATCACTGGTTCTTCCT
>CALXUW010000065.1 GCA_944391795.1 uncultured Clostridia bacterium | reverse complement strand
TTATATCTTTAAGCATTTGCTTCATTTCTTCTGCAACTACTACATCAAATGATGTTAATGGTTCATCTAATAATAATACATCTGGACTTGCTATTATATTTACAAGCATTTGCATTTTATTTTTCATCCCGTGAGAATAATCTTTTAATAGTCTATCTCTATCCTCTTCATCTATTTTCATAAATTCAAAATATTCGTCTATTGTTTTTTCGTTTTTAATTCTTTTCTTATTTATATCAATAAAAAATTTTAAAAACTCTCTTGCTGTTAAAAATTCTGGTACGTTTGGTGTAGATAGTACATAGCCTATATCTTCTGCTTCCATCTTCCTTCTACTATTATTATCTTCAATATAAAATTCTCCTGCATCTATATCTAAATCTTCATTTAAACAATTAAAGAATGTTGTTTTACCTGCTCCGTTTCTTCCTAGTAAACCATATATTTTTCCTTTTTCAAATTCAAAGTTAATATCTTTTAATACTTCTTTTTTTTCAAAGTTCTTTTTTAGATTTTTTACTACTAATTTCATAATTATTTCCTTTCCAATTTTTTAATAAATACGTTGATATATTATCATAAAACGATAAAAATTTCTACTATTCAACTGTATATTTTATAAATTTCAAAATATTCTCTTCTTAATAAAAAACAGATAAGAGAATAAAAATATCTATTCTCCTATCTGTTTTTCTTGTTTGATATACAACTTACTAATTATCTGTTTCATTGTTTGTAGTTTATATTGCTGATTATTCAATAGCTCCTGCTATAACTTTGTTTAAAAAATACATTGTACTAGATAGAATTTTTTGATTTTCTACCTTGTCAATTTCAATTCTATAACCTAAACCTTTATATATTTCTTTACTATAATTTTCATAATTTCTTAATTCACTTGATATTGCAAATATAGGCTCTCTAAGACTGTTTACTCTATTCATGTCGACAGAAATGATGATACAATATAATGTAACTAAAACAATTATAATAGATAATACAATCTTTATTGTTTTCTTACAAAATTTAAGTACTAATAACATTACTATAATTAATAAAACAAAAATCCCTAACACAAATTTACCTCCATCTTATAGATTGTGATTTATCTAAATATTTTTATGAAATATAACTAATTTAACTGGTTTAAATATGAAGATGCAGTAAGTCTAGTAACATTACATGCTTTTTCTATAATGGTAACATTTCTAAATTCATACTTTTACCTTCATATATAAAATATCACATTTTTTATGCAATTTTCATATCTCAAGTTTTATAAATTTAAAAATAGAAAATATTATTTATATAATACGCTCCTTGTTTTGTTCTTATTTATAAAAAGAATTGTAATTGACTTTTATATTTTATTATGATAAACTTTCTGCAAAAAAGGAGTTTTTTTATGGAAATTATAAAATGTCTTAAACAAAATACTTTAACACGTATTATTAGTTATTTTATATTATTTAGCTTAATTATAAACACTTTAGGTTATTTAGCTTTTCGTGGACTGGAAAGTTTATTTTCATATATTGCCAATAGTATTTTTATATCTGAAAATGAGAAATTAATAATTAGTTCAATGTTAGTAGATATGTTTATTAGTATTATAATTTTCAATTTATGCGTTTTCTTCATCTGGAAATTAACTCTGCATTTTAGTTTGAAAAGTATTGACAATAATTCAAATGTAAAAATACTAAAATGTATAAAAATAATTGTAGTTATTACAACAATTATCATAACTGCATATATGCTTTTTAAAATATTTGATATGCTTAATTTTTTTAGTAATTTTGAAAAAAGTTTAAACAGTTATTATCAAGATTTACTAGAAATGAAGCAACAAACTAAAAACCCTAAAATAATTGCGGATATTAATGAGCAAATCGAAAATTATAATGTAAATCTATCTCAACATAACACTCTGAAAACTTATTACATACCTTCAGCCATTATAAAAGTAATATTGATAGTTGGTTTTAATATAATCTCATATTTTATAATAAAAAGAAAATATTTTAGAAAATATGCAAATTATTAAATTTGAATTAAGGCACTGACTCATTTTTTTTACCATCGGGGGTCATGCCTTGTCGCCCTTTGCGGTACACCACGATATCCAAAACTAAAAAATAAATATTAAATAAGGCTTTACTGTTCAAAAGTTGGATAATTTTCTTCTCCTAGTTTCCATTTTTTCCAATTAATTGTATCAATTTCTCCTGACATTTCTGTAATATAGTCATTTAATTTTTGTATAACTTCTTCTTGATTATTATCAAATTCTATTGCTTGCGAATTATTATTGTTAGATTCTCCTTTTATTCCATTATCTTTTTTATAAAAACTGTTTATTACTTCTGGTGTTGAACTTGGTACCCAATTAAATCCTATGATTCCCCCTTTATGAGTATTGTTAGTTATTTTTCCCATATTAACACAATTTATAATTTGTGTTTTTGTTGTATGGTATTTAAATCCTAGTATTCCTCCTGCTCCATAAGCGACAGTACTATTATCATTATATGTTGACACTATATCTCCTTTATTATAAGAATTATAAATAGTTAAACTTCCGGCAGTAGTATTTCCAAAAATCCCTCCTGCGTACACTTGTCCTTCTATATTTCCTAAATTATAGCTGTTTATAATTTTTACAGTTGATGCATATTCATACCCTGCAATACCTCCTGCACTTTCTCCTTTTATACTTGCTAAATTTTCACAATTTTCAATTGTTTTCTAAATTTCGCAGACGCGTCTGCGAAATTCAAAATCTTAATTTTAAAATTAGCAGATGTGTCTGCAAATTTATTAATACATTGACATTATAACATTTATTTTCAAAAATTTCATTATAAATTCAAAAAAAGATGACATTGTATTATTATTTTTTACAATTCATCTTTTAAATATGTGAAAATTTTATAATTTACTAAATTGTTCGTAGGAGGAAACCTTTGCTATTATTACATTTTATTTTTTCGTCTTATACTATATTTAATAGCTTTTTTCATTATTCTCCTTTATAATTGTAGTTTATTGTTGCATCTGTCAAAT
>CALXUW010000064.1 GCA_944391795.1 uncultured Clostridia bacterium | reverse complement strand
TTTATAGTGGCCACTGACATTATAAATATAAAATATTGTAAAATAAATTTATGAAAAAAATATTTCACGAAAATACAAAGAAATAAATTTTATAAAACGATTAATCATTTTCATAAAATTATAATCATACAAAATAAAAACGATGTTAAAATTTATTTGTCGAAAAAAGTGAGGTGAGAAAATGATTGAAAACATCTGTAACTTTTTGACAAACAAGATAAGAAAAGAAATGCCAGAAATAGATGACGAAAAAGCAGAAGTAATAAATTATGGACTTCAAAACATAGTAGGAGAAATACCAAAAATATTTATAATGCTAGCAATAGCATATATTTTAGGAATATTTCCATTAGCACTATTTACATTCTTAGCTTTATTCCCATATAAAGGAGCTTCTGGCGGAGTACATTTAAAAACACATATAGGGTGTATAATTCTAACCACATCATTTTATTGCATAATACCATTTGTTTCACAACTATTTGTTTTACCACAAACAGCGAAATACATAATTATTGCATTAGTTTGGGTATTTGGAATGATAATGATAAAACTTTATGCACCAGCGGATACAGAAGATGTACCAATACTTGCAAAAAAAGATAGAAGAAAAAAGCAAATTGTTTCATATATAACATTTTCAATAGGATTGTTGGCAGCTGCTATTATACAAAATTCTACAATAACAAATATATTAATCTTAGCAAATTTTATTCAAACTTTAACAATTACTAAGTTAGTATATAGATTGACAAATAGTAAATATGGCTATGAAGTATATGGAGATGCTTCAACTTAAATTTGTTTAATACAAAATATAAACCGGTAATATTTTGTGTTATATAAATATTCCGAAAAGGGGGATTTATTATGTTTAAATTCTTAGCAAAAGTAGCAGAAAAATATGCAAGAGCAACAAATACAGCATGTTTAGTAATATTAGTATTTCATCAACCAAAAATGCCAGCTTCAATGATTAAAAGAGATTAATTTTACTTGGTAAGAATAGTACGATACTTGTTTTTACCAAGACATATAACTCTTAGAAGTTATATAATTTTACAATCCAACATGATAAAACAGCTTAAAAAAGCTGTTTTTTAAAAGCAAATTAAAACTGCTCAAAACATTTTTCTTGAGCAGTTTTTATATTAAATTTATTTTTAATAATATATTTCTAATTGTTGTTTAAAATATTTATCATTCTTTGAAGTAAATAAATTAATATTATTGTTTTTCTTTACTATTTTACGTACTTCCCATAAACCAAGTCCAGTATGATTTTGTTTTCCAGAAATACCTTTCTCAAATATTTTCTCAGTATCAACATTTTTATCTTTGTATGTATTTTCAACGATGATTAATTGTCTAGAGTTCTTTGAATCATTTCTAAATGTTAGATTAATTATTTTTTCAGCACATTCAGAACTTGCTTCAATTGCATTATCTAAAAGTATACCTAAAATTCTAGCAAACTCATAAATTTTCATTTTTAAAGTAGATAAATCAAGTAAAAATGTTATATTAACCTTAATATCTTTATCTTCAGCTTCATTATATTTTTTAGTAAGTAAATTATATATACCATCATTATTTACTACATTAGGATTTAACAAGTAAAGGTTATTCACTCTTTGACAATCATCTTCTAGCTGTACATAATATTTTTTTAGTCCTTCCATATCGTTAGTTTTTATGTATCCACCAATAGTAGTAACAATATTATCAAAATCATGTTTAAAGGCACGAACGTTATCATGTAAAATGCGTAATGTGTTATTATATTCTTCAGTACTTTCTAGTTTTTTGGTGGTTATAACTAATTTAAATATTCTAGTTAAGCTATAGATACTAATACTAAAATATGCGAGTAAAGATATGAAACTCAAAAATGTAATTATAACAGGTAAATTATCAATATAATAGAATGTTATGATTGATTGCACAATAAAAGTAATTATACCTAATACAATATTTATAACAATTATATATTTAGTTTTTTTATCTAAGTCTTCTATAAAATTAATTTTTAAATTTCTATTTTTTAGGATTATAGATATTATGAAAATAATAGAATATATTATAATCATATAAATCATACGATATAATGGTATAATCATAAGTTCATTTGCAGAAATATCTAAAATAGTTATGTATGGATTTAGTATTAATGAACCTGTTAAACTAAATATAATACCAGAAAGTACTATACAGATACTACTTTTAATAAGAGAGGTTTTAAATACGCATAAAGCAATAATAATCATCATAAAATAGTTAAACACTATATTAAAAGGACTACTAATGAAATATGTTGTAAGCATACTAATTATAGACATTAAGGAAACATAGATTAATTTTTGTGTAAGTGTTGATTTTATATTTAATATTGAAATAAACAATATCATTATTAAATAATTTTCTACAAAAAATAGAGGAATAGTAAGTATATTTAACAATCCTTCATTAGGCGTACTAATAGCCATCCAAATATTATTTAAAATTTCCATAATCTTTCAAAACCCCCATAAATTCTTTTTTATACTTTGGACCAATAAAACAAGTATTACCATCTTTAAAGGTAATTGTACCTGAAACTGGTTCAACATCTTTAATATGATTAAGATTTACAATGTATGATTTATGACATCGAATATAAGATTCTGGTAATTTATCTTGGAATTTATTAAAAGAGCTATAAGTATCATAATCACGACAAGCAGTATGGAATACTAATTTCATACCATCTCTTTTTACATATTCAATTTCTGATTCATCTATAACCGTGTTTTTATTATCAATTTTAATATATTTTTTAGGAGAACCATTAATATCATCAAATAATCTAATTATAGTTTCTTCTAATCTATCATAGGTTATAGGTTTTGCTAAATAATCAAATGTTTTATATTTATATGCGACCATAGCATATTCTAAATGTCCAGTAGTAAATATTATGTAAGAATTTTTATTTCTTTTTCTTACTTCTTCAGCTAGCTGTAAACCAGATTTGTTAGTTTTTAAATTTATGTCTAACAACAAAACATCAGCTGTGTTGTTATTTATATAATCTAAAACATCCTCAGTGTTATCTGATTTAAACGCAACATAAGCATCAAAATTATTTTTAGTAAAAATTGTTTCTAAAATTTTTTCAAGCTTATTTACAAGATTTAGATTATCATCACAAATTACAAAACTTAACATTCTTTTAACTTCCTTTTAATAAAATTTACATATTTTGACAAGAAAAATTAAATTACCTTAATTTTCCAAAAACAATAACAATATAATCTAAAATTTAAAACTTGTCAATAGGAATTTACAAATTTATCCAAATGGTGGAACAATTACTGTTAATTATGTTTCAGAGTTAACAAAAATAGTTCAAGTAAAAAAATCTTAAACCGCTTACAAAATATGGAAATAGCAACCGCATGAAATTAAATATCTAAACAAGTATTATAAAAAGTATAAGTAATAATATATTTTCTTATTTCATAAAATTAAACAAGCACAAATATCTTTTTATTTAATTTAGGAGGGAAAAATGATTATAAAATCAAAAAAAACATACAAAAGATATTTTATAATATTAATTTTATTAATAGCTATATTTTCTTTAAGTGTAATACAAATGAACATAAATGAAGAAACGGTTACTACAAGTTCTAATATACAAGACAACAAAAAAATAGGATGGGGAATAAAAAGAAACAATAATCACGAACAACCAGATTTAGGAAAAGAAAATAAAGAAGTATTAGAAAAAAACAGTGGAATTGCAATAGGAAATAGTCAAAAAAAATATATCTATCTTACATTTGATGAAGGATATGAAGCTGGTTATACAAGTAAAATATTAGAAATATTAAAAGAAAATCAAGTTAAAGCAACCTTTTTTATAACAGCACATTATCTAAATACCAATGAAGAATTGGTAAAACAGATGATTGATGAAGGCCATATTGTAGGAAATCATACACCTAAATTCTTAATGTCCAGAAATGATATAAATGTAAAATGCTAGAGTAATAGCTTATTTAGAGCAACCATATACAATGATACTTTAAGGACACTTTAAAATTCCAATAAAATAAAAATTTTTAAAGTAATACAAAATATAGTAATTTTAGGAAAATTATGCTATACTAATAATAGTATATAAGAAAACTTGATTTTAATAAAACAACGGACAAGCATTTTTAAATAAATTTGATTAATTAATAATAAAGTTAGAAAGAATGGAGAGTGAAAGTAATGGTGTATGAATTTGCTAAATATCCTGATGAAACATTAGTTGTATTCTCAGATATTAGAAAAAAAGATAATGGAGAGGAATATATAAGGGTTTCTTTTGAAAGACCGACAGAAAATGGTTTTGATACTGTGGTTTTTGAACTTCCAAGTTATGAGATAGTAGAGCAAGATGGAAATTACAGCGAAGAAGAGATAAAAGAATTTAGAGAAACAGTAGAAAAAGGTGCTCATTTATTCTTTAAATATGCAAGAGAAGGGGGA
>CALXUW010000063.1 GCA_944391795.1 uncultured Clostridia bacterium | reverse complement strand
TTTTTCTGTTGTTCAAATATTAGAAATTCTGCTGAACTACTTCTTATATATAAATCTTTATTGCTCATTTTAAAATTCACCTCTATTTATTTGCTATATATTATCAAACTTTTGTTCTTTTGTCAATCAGTTTACATCTAATTATTAGAAAATTTTTCAAAAAATAAGTATTAGCATTTACACTCGCTAATACTTAAAATTCACCTCTAAAAACACAAATTTTATTTATCTCCTATTATAAATTTTTATATGTTCAACTGTATGTATTCAATCATGACTTTGGTTTCCATGACCACCTTCATATGGTCTTTTAAATGCAAAACCAACTGGGATAGGCGAACCATATATATATCTTTGACTATTCCAACTTTGCATACATCTTTTTGTGGTCCATAAAATATTACTTTTACTTGATCCTCTGAATTCCCTTACTCTTAAAGTACCATTTGTATTATAAGGCATTGGGTCAGCTTCATTTCTATAATAGGTTTCCATTCTATCTGTATCATTATTAAATATTAATATTTTTGCCATAAAAAATAATCCTCCTAATATAATCTTTTTATTATATTATGAATGGATTATTTTCTTTGTTACTTTTATATATAGCTTACTTTTTGTAAAACCTTCTAATAATTTATTTTCTTTTTTGCTTAAACTTCTTTTGCTTTTACTATTATTCTTTCTTTACTATCATTTGTACAAGTTATTAACGTAACTTCTCTTTGACCTGGTAACGTTTCATCTAAACAGCTTGTATCTTCTGGTACTACTTGATATTTCTTATATACTGCATAATTAATTGTTTGCCCTGTTGCTGAATTTGTAATTTCAATAATGTCGCCATTTTCTAAAGTTGGAACTTTACTAAAAAATCTTGTATTTCTATAATTGTGACCTACTATACTAACATTTCCTATTTCATTTGGGTCTGGCCCCCAAAATTTTATAGGTGAAATTTTAAGTAGGGCTTCTGTTTCTTGAACTGAATCTGTTAATCCATCAATTATTGGATATTCAATACCTATTTTAGGAATTTTTATTATTCCTACTTTTGTATATTCATATCCGCCAGATGTTTTTTCAACTTGTCTATTATTAGTTGATGAGGCTTGTTCTGGTACTGTTTCTTCTGGCGTAATATTTTCGACTGAATTTTCTCTATTTGCTTCATCAAAAACTACAACTAAAACATCCTTTTTATCTTCTAGCGTCTCTTGGGAAGCAACATTTATACTATTTAATATGTCTTGTGAGACCTCTTCACTTTTGTTTCTGTCATATTCTGCATATATGCAAATAGATATTAAGATGCATACTAAAAAAACAGATAAAAAGAATTCAAATTTATATAGCTTTTTTTTCTTTTTTAATTCAGGTGTAATATATAATTTTTTGGTAACTAATATTTGATTCATATTATTCTCCCTTTTTTACTCTTTCTTTTATTATTATATCATAAAGTTATATAAATTTGAAGAGTATTTTTTTACTTTTTAATCAACTAACTATTTTATCTGCAATTTTAGCATAATCTTCAATTTTTAGTTTTTCTGCTCTTATATTTACATCAAGGCCTATTTGTTTTAGTATTTTTTCGCCTTCTTCTTTGTTTATAAACACTCTTGTATTTGTTAATGAATTAAGCAATGTTTTTCTTCTTTGCATAAATGCGCATTTTATTATTCTAAACATAACTTCTTTATTTTTTACTTTTACTGGTTCTTCTTTTCTGATTTTTAGATTTATTACTTTTGATGTAACTTCTGGCTCAGGTATAAAAGAATTTTTTGGTACTTCTAAAATATCTTCTCCCTTGGCATAATAATATACTGTATATGTAATTGCTCCTGTGTCTTTTTTCCCTGGAATTGTGATTAATCTATCTGCAACTTCTTTTTGCACCATTACTGTTATACTTTCTAAATCTAATTTTTCTTCTAATAATTTCATTATTATTGGTGTGGTTATATAGTATGGTAAATTTGCTACTACTTTTACATTTTTTATTTTGTTGGTTTCTTTCTCAGTTTTTATTAAATTATTTAAATCAACTTTTAATATATCTTGATTTAATAATTCAAAATTTTCATATAAGCTAAAACGTTCTCTTAGTATTTTTATCATTTTTTTGTCTAATTCTATGCAAATTAATTTTTTTGATTTTTCTAATAAATATTTTGTATGAGTTTATAAGCTTGCACCTATTTCTATTACTAAATCATCTTCATCTATTTCACTAGAAGATATTATTTTATCTATTACTTCTTTATTTATCAAAAAGTTTTGTCCTAATTCTTTTTTGGCTTTTATATTATATTTTTTCATTATAAATTTAGTTTCTTCTAATATATTATCCAATTTTTAAATACCTTCTTTCTTTTTTATGTAGTGCAAAATAATTATATTTTATTTTCTCTAAATTTTCAAGTTTTTATTGATTTTTAGATATTTTTAATATAAAATATTAGTAAATTTTTTAAACTAAAGAGGTGAAAAGGTTTTATGAATAAAAAAAATAATAAACCTAAAAAAAATAAACAAAATAGTAATGAAAAAAATATAAAAAAAGTAAGTAAAACAGATGAAAACAATGTTATAAAAATAAAAACTGATTTTGAATCTCAAAATTTTATTAATATAAAAAAATTAAGGATTGGACTAATTGTAATTTTTGTACTAATTATTTTTTTAATAGGACGAATAGGCTTTTTACAATTTGTAGAAGGAAGCGAACTAAAAGAACTAGCATATAATCAACAAGCCATAAATCAAATTATTAGCCCTAAACGTGGAAATATCTATGATTCTACCGGGAAGGCCATAGCAATTAGTGCTCAAGTAGATACTATTACCATTAATCCTTCTAAAATTGTAAAGAAAAATGATGAAGATACTAAAGCATATAAAGAAATGGTTGCTAAAAAATTATCTGAAATTTTTAGCTTAGATTATGAAGAAGTTTTAAATAAAGTAAATAGTGAATCTAATGTAGAAACTATTGCAAAAAAAGTTGAACAAGACAAGGTAAATGAATTAGAAACTTGGATGGAAGAAAATAAAATAACAGCTGGAATTAATATTGATGAAGATAGTAAAAGATATTATCCATATGGTACAGTTGCTTCTAATGTAATCGGATTTTGTGGTATTGACAATCAAGGTTTAGATGGAATTGAAGCTAAATGGGACTCTGTACTTGCAGGTACACCTGGTAAAATCGTTAGCTCTAAAGGAAGTGACCAAAAAGAAATTCCAAATACTGAAGAAACATATATTTCAGCAGAAAATGGTAGTGATTTGACTCTTACTATTGATTTAAATATTCAAACAATTATAGAAAAATATTTAAAACAAGCAGTAGAAGAAAATGAATGTACTAGAGGTGGAAATGTAATTGTAATGAATCCTAAAAATGGTGATATTTTAGGTATGGCCACATATCCAAATTATGATTTAAACTCACCTTATACTCCTAATTCTACTCTAGCTCTAACCTATGATTCTCTTTCTTCTGAAGAAAAAACAGAAGCTTTGTTTAGAATGTGGGCAAATAAATCTGTTGCTGAAACTTATGAACCAGGTTCAACATTTAAAGTTATTACTTCTGCAGTTGCTCTAGAAGAAAACATTACAACAACTGATAAAGAAAGAGACTTTGTTTGCAATGGTTATGAATTATTTGATGATATAAATGGTAAAAAAACAAAAATTAGCTGTTGGCGAGCAAATCCTCATGGTGAACAATCATTAAGACAAGCTTTGATGAATTCATGTAATCCTGCATTTATGCAATTAGGTGCAAGAATTACTGCTCCAACTTTATATAAATATTATGATGCTTTCGGTCTATTTGAATCTACAAATTCTGGATTATATGGTGAACAAAGTAGTATTTTCCAAAAATTAGATGAAGTAGGACCAGTAGAACTTGCTACTATGTCATTTGGTCAAAGATTAAATGTTACTCCTCTTCAAATGATTACTGCTATTTCATGTGTTGCAAATGATGGAATTTTGATGCAACCTAGAATTGTAAAACAAATTACTAATACCGAAACTGGATCTGTTACAGATATGCCTGTTACACAAGTAAGACAAGTAATTTCTAAACAAACTGCTCAAGAGGTAAAATCTATGATGGAATCTGTTGTAACTAAAGGAACTGGTAGACATGCTGCTGTAAGTCGGATATTCTATAGGTGGTAAAACAGGTACTTCTGAACCTCCTACTGATAAAGAAGAGGAAGGTTATGTTGCATCTTATGTTGCTATATCTCCTGTGGAAGATACCCAAGTAGTCTTACTTCTTACACTATATGACCCAAAAGGAGAAAATGGACATCAAGGAGGAATGGTTGCAGGGCCTGTTGTTTCTCAAATGTTATCTGAAATTTTACCTTATTTAGGTGTTCCTTCAGATACTACTGCTTCTAATAGTACAAATTCACAAAATTTAATAACAGTTCCAGAGGTAAGAAACAAAACAGTTGCTGAAGCCGAAAAATTATTAAAAGATGCAGGATTTACCACTAAAACATATGTAAATGGTGATGCAAATACTATTTTAGTTAAAGACCAAACTCCAAAACCTGGTGCTAGTCTTCCTAAAAACTCAATAATTGTTTTATATGGTGAAGGTAGTGAAGTATCAACCTCTGTGGCCGTACCTGATTTAAAGGGAATGAATGCATCCCAAGCTACAAGCACACTTAAGGAAAAGAACTTAAATATTAGTATTGAACGGAAATGGAACAGTAATTACTCAAGATTATTCTAAAGATGAACTCGTCCCTGAAGGTACTATTATAAAAGTAACATTAAAACAAACTTTAACAGATGCTCAGTAGTAGTAGTAGTAGTAGAAGTAATGTTTTTAGATTTTTATTTAAACGTCGATTCTATTTTTATAGAGTCGACTTTTTTTATTCCATTTTTTCATTTTTCCAATAATCTTCTAATAAGTTATCTAACTTTTTTATCATTTTATAATTCTTTAGCACTTTTTTTACTAAAATAGGATTATCTCCGCTTAAGATAAGTTATCCAAGCAGTTTTTTTGTCTTCTAAATTTATAGAATAATTAAATTTAGGTAATTCTATAATATATAATTCTATATTATTTTCTTTTAACTTTGAGGGAATTGATATTTGGTTAAAATAATCTTTCGAATTTAAATAATTAAGATCTACTAAATTAATAGTGATTGTATTTACAAACTTTCTTTCATCATCATAGCATAATTGATTAGCATGTATTTGAGCATAATATAATAATATTTTGTTTTGAATGTAATACCCATCTACAAATTGTATTCCAATATTTAGTTCTCTTTCATCTTCTGATTTTATTCTTACATCTGCTATTCCAAAATTTTCTTCTGATGGCAGATTTTTAGCCTTACTTTTTAAATATGGATTTAAGTTTATGTTTTTTATTTTTAAATCTAAAAAACTTTCTATGAAATCTTTGATTATATCTAAATTATCTTTTGAATTTAAAACTTTTCTTAGTATTCTATTACTTTTTGAAATAAATTTTCTGTTCATATATTTTTTATTTGTTTTGTTTTACTCCTTTCATATTTTTAATTGTTTATATAACTTATTAAAGTATAATTTGCTTTTAGTTTCTTTGTCAATAGTTTTTTTATAGTTTGTACTTTTTTTCATCGCATTTTTCGGCAAAAATAAAACATATAAATAAAAGTTAATTTTCCTGCCTAAGGTTTGGTGAGCTCCTAAATTGAAATTGCTGGCGGTAATGGTCTAAGGGGATATATATTATAATATTTATGAAACGACGAATGTGCCGTGAAGTAGGCGTACACCTTCTTAACATTAAATAAATGAGGAAGCGTGAAGAAATGTAACGAGAGGCTCGTTTATTTAATGTTTAGAAGGTGTCGGCTACGAAACAAGCCGAGGAGTGTAATAAATATTATAATATATATCCCCTTAGACCATTACCGCCAGCAATTTCAATTTAGGAGCTCACCAAACCTTAGGCAGGAAAATTAACTTTTATTTATACTTCAATAATTTCATTACTTACTTTTTCTAATTTATGAATTACTGCATCTATACTTTCTTTAGGTGTAGAAGCCCCTGCCATAATTCCTATTTTTCTAAAATCTCTTACTTTAGATTCATCTAAACCGTTCTTCATCTTCTATACTCATAACAAATTTACAATCTTTTTTAGCTATTTCATATAATTTTTTAGTATTAGAACTATTTTTTCCTCCTATTATAATCATACAATCCACATTTTTAGATATTTTGCTTGTTTCTTCTTGACGAACTTTAGTTGCCATACAAATTGTATTTTTTACTTCTACTACTATATTTTTATCAATACTTTCATTAATTTTTTCTTTTATTATATTAAATTTTTCTAGACTAAATGTGGTTTGAGATATTAATAAAAGTTTTTTTATTTTTGATTTGTTTAATTTGGTTAACGCTTCTTCTATATCTTCTAAATCTTCTATTACACTATAATTATTTCCACAATAACTTATAGTTCCTATATTTTCAGGATGCTTTTTACTTCCTGTTAAAAATATGTAATATCCTAATTTAGAATGTTCTTTAGCAATATTATGTATTTTTAGAACATTTGGACATGTATAATCTATTACATTTACATTATTTTTATCGAAATATTCATATATTTCTTTAGGTATTCCGTGTGCTCTTATTACTACATCTTTTTTTGCTTCTTCTTTTTTTTCTATAAATGTCATTCCTTCTTTTTCTAAGCTTTTTAAGACTTGGCCATTATGTACAATTTCTCCTAGACAGTATAAATTTTTTTTCTTTTTTAATTCTTCTTTTGCTCCTTCTACTGCTCTTTTTACTCCATAGCAAAATCCAGCAGTTTTTCCTAGAATTATTTCCATAAATTCACCTTTTTTAAATCATTTTTAATATTTCTTCTTTTAGAACTTCAACAATGTTTTCTTGTTTTACTTTTTTTATTATTTCTCCTTTTTTAAATAAAAGACCTTCTTTTATTCCTCCTGCTATTCCTATATCTGCTTCTCTTGCTTCTCCTGGTCCATTTACACTACATCCCATAACAGCTACTGTTATATTTGCTTCTATACCTTGTAAAAATTCTTCTACTTCTTTTGCTATTGGTATTAAATCTATTCTAGTTCTTCCACATGTAGGACAAGCAATTAAAGTTGGTGTTTTTGAATATAGATTACAGTCTTTTAAAATCTCTTTTGCGACTTTAATTTCTTTTATAGGGTCATCTGATAGTGATACTCTTAATGTATCTCCTATTCCTTCTCTTAGCATATATCCTAAACCTATACTTGATTTAATAGTTCCACTAAATTCTGTTCCACTTTCTGTTATTCCTAAGTGCATAGGGCAATCAAAAGTCTTTGCCGCTTCTTCATAGCTTTCTATACATAAATCTAAATTAGAAGCTTTTAGAGAGATTGCATAATCTTTAAAATCTAATTCTTCTAAGATATCTATATGTCTTTTGGCACTTTCTACCATTGCTTTAGATGTTGGTTTTCCGTATTTTTCTAGTAAATCTTTTTCTAAAGAACCTGCATTTACTCCTATTCTAATTGGTATATTTTTTTCTTTGCAAGCATCTACTACCATTTTTACTCTATCTTTTGAACCTATATTTCCTGGATTTATTCTAACTTTATCTACCCCTGCTTTTATTGCTTCTAATGCTATTTTATAGTCATAGTGTATATCTGCAACTATTGGAATATGTATTTTTTCTTTTATTTTTTTGATTGCTTTTGCATCTTCTAAATCAAGGCATGCTACTCTTATAATTTCGCACCCTGCTTTTTCTAAATCTAAAATTTGATTTACGGTAGATGTTACGTCTTTTGTTTTTGTGTTACACATAGATTGTATTACTACTTTATTTTGTCCTCCTATTTGAACATTTCCTACCATTATTTTTCTTGTATTTTCTCTTTTTACCATATATATTCTTCCTTTTCTTTTTTATTTATTAAAACATATTTTTTTATAAATTTCAATTCTTTTTTTGTTCATATTAAAACAAATAAAAGAAAGTATATATTACTTTCCTTTATTTATATCTTGTTGATATATAATATCCTACACCTCTTTTAGTTATTAGTATTTTAGGTGCTGATGTATCTTTTTCTATTTTTTCTCTTATTCTTCTTACTGTTACGTCTACTGTTCTAATATCACCATAATATTCATATCCCCATACTTTTTCAAGTAGTGTTTCTCTTGTTACTACTTGTTCTGGTTGAGTTGCTAGAAATTTTAATACTTCAAATTCTCTTAAGGTTAAGTCTATTATTTGTCCTCTTACTTTTACTTCGAATTTATCTAAATCTAGTTCTAGTTCTCCTAGTACAATTTTAGTTGGTTTTTTCTTGTCTTCATTTATTTCTTCAAGTCTTTTTGGTGCTGATACTGCTTCTACTTTTCTTAAATTTGCTTTTACTCTTGCTACTAATTCTCTTACACTAAATGGCTTAGTAATATAATCGTCTGCACCTAGTTCTAAACCTAATATTTTATCTATTTCTCCATCTTTTGCGGTTAACATTATTATTGGTACATTCAAAGAGTTTTTTATTCTTTTACATACAGATAGACCATCTAATCTAGGTAACATTATATCTAATAATATTAAATCTGGTTTTTGGTCTAGTGCTATATTTACAGCACTTATTCCATCTCCTGCTTCTATTGTATTGTACCCTTCTTTTTTTAAATTATAAACTAATATATCAACGATTGGTTGCTCATCATCTACTATTAAAATTGTCTTTGGTTCTCTTTCATATTCAAATTCTTCCTCCATAAGAAACCGCCTTTCTTAATTTAGCTTACAAATATATTTATATCACAATTAATAATAATATACAAGTTTTTTGTAAAATTTATTTTTATATTAGCTACATTATAATTCCTCCGCCTAAAAGTATTTTATCCTCATCATAAAATACTACTGATTGTCCTTTTGTTATTGCTCTTTGTGGCTCGCTAAATTCTACTTTCACATAATCTTCATAAGGATATACTATAGCTTTAGCTTCTATTGCTCTGTTTCGTATTTTTGCATAGCATTTTATCGGTTCTTTTAAACCTTCAAAAACTAACCAATTTAACATATTTGCAGTTAAAGTTTTTGAATATAATTCTTCTTCTTTACCTACTATTACTTCATTTTTTTCTTTATTTAAACCTATTACATATAATGGATTTTTGTATGCTATACCTAATCCTTTTCTTTGACCTATTGTATAATTTATAAAACCATCATGTGTTCCTAGTATTTCTCTTGTTTTAGCTAAAATTATGTTTCCTTTTTTTTGTTTTATATTTGCCTCTTTTTTTAAGAATGTTTTATAGTCATTATTTTCTATAAAACATATTTCTTGGCTATCTTTTTTAGTGGCTACTTCTAAGTTATATTTACTTGCTATTTTTCTTACTAAGTCTTTGCTTTCATAGTCTTGCAATGGAAAAATTATATGATTTAATACTTCTCTTTTTATTCCATATAAAAAGTATGTTTGATCTTTTTTTTCTTCTTTAGATTTTTTTATTACTTTTTGATTGTATTTAGAAGATTCTTCTATTCTAGCATAATGCCCTGTTGCAATATATTTGCACCCAAGCTCTTGTGCTTTGTCAAAGAAAACACCAAATTTTAAGTATTTGTTACATTCTACACAAGGATTTGGAGTTTTTGCTTCTTTATATTGGGATATAAAATTATTTATTACTTTGCAATTAAATATTTCTTTATATTGGAATGTATAGTGTGGTATATTTAGTTTTTCACATATAGATTTTGCATCTTTTAATTGTTTATAGGTATTTTCATTTTCTAATAATACCATTGTACATCCAATTACCTCATACCCCATTTGTTTTAATAATATGGCTGATACTGAGCTATCTACTCCTCCACTCATACCTAATAATACTTTTTCTTTCACTTTTTATTTCCTTTCCTTTTTATTTTAAAAAAGAGGGATTTTTTTATTTATCCCTCAATTTTATATGTACTTCTTCTAATTGTTTTTCTGTTACTTTCGATGGTGCTCCCATAAGTAAGTCTCTTGCTCTTTTATTTTTTGGGAATGCTATTACTTCTCTTATATTTTGAGAATCAGCTATTAACATTATCATTCTATCTATTCCAGGTGCTGCTCCTGCATGTGGTGGTGTTCCATACTGAAAGCTATTGTATAGAGCTCCAAATCTTCTTTTTACGTCTTCTTCTTTATATCCTGCTATTTCAAATGCTTTTATCATTATTTCTGGGCTGTGATTTCTTACTGCACCTGAGGCCATTTCATATCCATTACATACTAAATCAAATTGATATGCAAGTATTTCTAATGGGTCTTTATTTTCTAAAGCTTCTATTCCTCCTTGTGGCATTGAAAATGGGTTATGGTTAAAATCTATTGTTCCTTCGTCTGATAGTTCATACATTGGAAAATCTACAATAAAACAGAATTTATAAGTATTTTTTTCTAATAGGTCTAACCTTTTTCCTAATTCTATTCTTACCATACCTGCTATTTTTTGTGCTTTTTTTAATTCATCTGCTATGAAGAAAATAGCTGAATTATTTTGTACATTGTATTCTTTTTGTAATTTTTCTTTTATTTCGTTTGTTATAAATTTAGCAATTCCACCTGTTACTTCACCTGTTTCTTCGAATTTTGTCCACGCTAGACCTTTTGCTCCTACTTCCTCTGTCATCGCATATTCTGCCATTTTGTCGAAGAATTTTCTTCCTTGAAGTGCCCCGTTTGGCAAAGCTATCATTTTTACGGTTTTTCCTTTAAAATTATTAAAATCTGATGTTTCGAATAATTTACTTACATCTTGTATTATTAAGGGATTTCTTAAATCTGGTTTGTCTATTCCGTATTTTTCCATGGCTTCTTTGTATGGAATTCTGACAAATGGTCCTTTATCTACTTTCCAATTTGTAAATTTTTCAAAAGTAAATGGCACTACTTGTTCGATTACATTAAATACATCTTCTTGGGTTGCAAAGCTCATTTCAAAATCTAGTTGGTAAAATTCTCCTGGTGCTCTATCTGCTCTTGGGTCTTCATCTCTAAAACATGGCGCTATTTGATAGTATTTGTTAAATCCTCCTATCATAAGTAATTGCTTAAATTGTTGTGGTGCTTGTGGTAAAGCATAAAATTCTCCTGGATTTAATCTACTTGGTACTAAATAGTCTCTTGCTCCTTCCGGTGATGAATTAGCAAGTATTGGTGTTTGAATTTCTGTAAATCCTAGTTCATCCATTTTGTTTCTTAATGTTTTTAGTATTTCTGAACGTAGTAAGATGTTTTTGTGTAGTTTTTCATTTCTTAAATCTAAAAATCTATATTCTAATCTTAAATCTTCTCTTACTTCTTGGTCTGTATTTATTTCAAATGGAAGGATGCTTTTGCATTTTCCTAAAATTTCTATTTTGTTTACATCTACTTCTATTTCTCCTGTTGGTATTTTTAGGTTTTTATTTGTTCTTTCTATTACTTTTCCAATTATATGTATGCAACTTTCTTTTGTGTAGTTTTCTACTTCTTTTTGCATTTTTTCATCATTTATAACTAGCTGGGTTATTCCAAATTCATCTCTTAAATCTATAAATAACATTCCACCTAGGTTTCTTACTTTTTGTATCCAACCACTTAAATTTACTTCTTCTCCTACATTTTCTATTCTTAATTCTCCGCATGTTTTGTTTCTATACATTGTTTACACCTCTAAAATATAAATTTTCTTTTATATAATAGCATATTTAGAGCAATTTATCAAGTATACTAATATTAAAAATGTATTTAATTTATGATAAAATCACCTTAAAAATTTAGAAACGAATATTTCACCCTAAATGTATAAAAATAGAAAATATAGACAAAATAGGAAGGTGGAATATTTAATGTTAAAACCAAAAGATTTA
>CALXUW010000062.1 GCA_944391795.1 uncultured Clostridia bacterium | reverse complement strand
AATAGAGATGGCAATAGAAGGAAAAATAGAAAAAGGAATAAACTTACTTCAAAAATACCTAAAAAATCTATCAAATAGAGATTACCAAAAATTCGATGAAAAATATTTAAAATTATTATTTTACTGTATAGCAATGAAACTAAAAACATTTTGGGTAAAATCAGAGTTAGAAGTAGAAAGAGAGTATCCAGATATACTATTAATACCAAAAGAAGCAAATAAAAACTATTATACAATAATGATAGAATTTAAATATTTAAAAAAGGAAGAAGCAAACAAACTAAAAGAAAAACAAGAAGAAGCAAGAAAACAATTAAAAAAATATAGTGATAAAGAAGAAATGAAAGCATTAGAAAATTTAAAGAAATATGCAATAGTAGCAGTAAATGATAAAATATATGTAGAAGAAATTTAAAAAATAGTCAACTATTTATTTTAGAAATATAGTTATTTTAAATAATATATGATATACTATAAACAACAAATAAAAAAATGGAGGAAAAAATGATTGATTTCACAAACGCAATAGAAGAAATTAATAATTATAAAGGCTCAGAAAAAAAGAAAACTTTAATATATAACAATAAAAAATATTTAGTAAAATTTCCAGATCCAATAAGAGAAAAAAATAAAAATATATCATATATAAATAATGCTTTTTCCGAATATATTGGAAGCAATGTATTTAAAATAGTAGGTTTTAAAACACAAAACACAATTTTAGGAAAATATAGATATAATGGAAAAGAAAAGATAGTTTGTGCATGTGAAGATTTTACAGATAATGAAAATGTATTATATGAGTTCGAAAATTTAGCCCTAAGTACAAATCCTGATAAAAAAATAGAAACAGAGTTAAATGACATAATGGAAGTTATGGAAGAAAATAAAATGATTGATACAGAAATTACAAAGCAAAAATTTTGGGATATGTTTGCCATAGATAGCATAATAGGAAATACTGATAGGCACAATGGTAATTGGGGCTTTCTATTAAATAAAACCACCAAAAAAGCTGAATTTTCTCCGATATATGATTGCGGTTCAGCTCTAAATCCAATGCTTGAAGATGAGCAAATTAAAAAAATTAATGAGGTAGAATTAAAAAATCTAGCAATAAATTGTTATTCTTGTATAAAAGAGGATGGTAAAAAAATTAATTATATGTCATTTATAAAACAAAAGAAAAATGAAGAATGTAATAATGCAATAAAGAGATTATTTGTAAATATTGATATTAATAAAATAAAAATATTTATAGATAACATCGACTGTATATCAAATACAAGAAAAGAATTTTATAAAAAAATTATAGAGCAAAGATATAATATTATTAAAAGTATATATGAAGATATAAAGGGAGCTTAAAATGCTATTAAGAAAAGAAAACGAAATAGAAATATGGACAGATACTATTGAAAAAGGAACTGGAAAAAAATATATTATAATAGGATTTATCACAATGATAATATTTATGATACTAGCATTTTTTATGCAAATGGATTTTACTAAAATAGAAACATACATATTTATTGCGACAATATATTTTTTTCCCAGTTATTTGATTTTAATTTCTGGAATCATTTTCATAATACGAGAAAGAAAACCTGCAAGAATTATAACAAGAGTTAATAAAGATTTTATCCAAATATATACTAAAAAAGAAAACAAAAAAATAATGTTAAATAAAATTACAAAAGTAAAAAAAGTATCATCATCTCTAGGAAATTTTATAGTAATATTTTATAACGACAATGAAAAAGAATGTAAATATAGTTTTGAAATAAGTACTGCAAATAAAAATTTAGTAGTAATTTCTATCAAAGAATATAATAGAGATATTATTGAAGAATAACGGCTTTACTTTGTATTGAAAAATAAAATTAAATGAGAAAAATGCCAAAAACTATAGTAGAGAATAATCTAGATGAAACATATACGAAAAAATAGATGGTAATAAATAAGTTTTGAATTAAAAAATTCAAAGCTTATTTTATTGGGTATTGAAAACCCCGTGTTATACGCGGGGTTCTGAAAGCTTCTAGCTATGAGTAGAAAAATTCCTCCTTTTTGATATAATAAATGTGGTCAGCCAACCGCAAATAAAAATCAAAAAGGAGGAATTTGTTATGAAAGACAATAATAGTTTAGCACACAGCACTTGGAATTGCAAATATCATATAGTATTTGCACCAAAATATAGAAGAATGGAAATATATGGAAAGATTAGAAAAGATATAGGAGTAATTTTAAGAAGATTATGTGAGCAAAAGGGAATTGAAATAATAGAGGCAGAACTATGTCCAGACCATATACATATGTTAGTAGCAATACCACCTAAATATAGTGTAGCAAGTATAATGGGATATTTAAAAGGGAAAAGTAGCTTAATGATATTTGATAGACATGCAAATTTAAAATATAAATATGGAAATAGGCACTTTTGGTGTCAAGGCTATTATGTAGATACAGTAGGCAAAAATAAAAAAGCAATAGAAGAATACATAAGAAAACAATTACAAGAAGATATAGCAACAGACCAAATAAGTATAAAAGAATATGTAGACCCATTTGAAAAAGAAGAAAAGGAAAAAGAGAGAAAAATAAGAAAGGGACTAGGACCACTTAACTGGTAGCCTGAGAAAGAAATGCGGTTGGCAAACCGTTCAGGAGGGCTTAAGCCCAGAAGTGCCAGTACAAAAGCCTTCTAGGCTAAGAGCAAACCACCCGTTTTACGGGTGGTTATGATTATATAAAAAAACTTATAAATATTGTACTTATTCCTATACTAAAAAATAAAATATGTGATATAATCTAAATGAAAAAAATAAACTAAGGAAGTGATACCACCTATGTCATATATAGAATTTAAAAATGTATGCAAAGAATACAAAATGGGAGAAATAACAATAAAAGCTCTAAATAATGCAAATTTCAATATAGAAAAAGGAGAACTAGTAGTAATAGTAGGACCATCAGGAGCAGGAAAGACGACAACATTAAATATATTAGGAGGAATGGACACTGCAACAAGTGGAGAAGTAATAGTAGATGGAAAAAAAGTAACAAGTCTAAAAAATAAAGAACTAATAAAATATAGAAGAGAAGACATAGGCTTTGTTTTCCAATTCTATAACTTAGTTCAAAATTTAACAGCACGAGAAAATGTAGAACTTGCAACCCAAATATGCAAAGATTCTCTAAACATTGATGAAATAATAGAAAAAGTAGGACTAAAAGACAGAAAAAATAACTTTCCTTCACAATTATCAGGAGGAGAACAACAAAGAGTTGCAATAGCAAGAGCAATAGCAAAAAATCCAAAACTACTATTATGTGATGAACCAACAGGAGCCCTAGACTACAAAACAGGAAAACAAATATTAAAATTATTACAAGATACAGCAAGAAAGGAAAATATGACAGTCTTGATAATAACACATAACCTAGCAATTTCACCAATGGCCGACAAAGTAATCCATTTTAAAAATGGAACAGCTGAAAAAATAGAAATAAACAATAATCCAAAACCTGTAGAAGAAATCGAATGGTAAAAAATAAATGCTGGAGGTGAAACTAAATTGAAAAAAGCACTATTAAAAGATAGTATAAAAGAAATAAAAAATACATACAAACGCTTTATATCAATTCTACTAATGGCATTTCTAGGAGTAGGCTTTTTTGCAGGGATAAAAGCAACACCAGATGATATGGTAAATACAATAGACAAATATTACAAAAATCAAAATGTATATGATATACAAGTAATATCAACATTAGGATTAACTAGTAAAGATGTAGAAGAACTTGCAAAAATAGAAAATATAGAACAAGTAGAAGGAACATTTGAAGCAGATGGAAAAATAGAAATAGAAAACAAAGAAATAGTAACAAAAGTAATGTGCATAGAAGATTTAAACAAACCAGTATTAATAGAAGGAACTTTACCTAAAAACCAAAACGAATGTGTAGTAGAGCCAAGCTTTTTAACCCAAAACAATAAAAAAATAGGAGACACAATTACATTAGAAATTGAAAATTCAACCAATGATAAAGGAGAAGAAATAGAATACCTAAAACAAAAAGAATTAAAAATTGTAGGAACAATAAGAAGTCCTATGTATATATCATCTGATAGAGGAACCAGTAGTTTAGGTTCAGGTAAAGCAAATTATTATATGTACATTTCTAAAGACAATATAAATGCAGATCAAATATATACAAATATATACATGAAAGTAAAAGATGCAAATAAATACACAACTTCAAGTAAAGCCTATGAAGACTATATAGAACAAGTAGAAAATAAAATAGAAGAAATAAAAGAAGAAAGACAAGATGCAAGAAAAAAAGAATTAGTAGATAAAGCAAATGAAAAAGTGCAAAAAGCACGGAGACGAACTAGAAAAACAAAAATCAGATGCTCAAAAACAAATAGATGAAGCAGAACAAAAAATAGATGACAGTAAAAAAGAACTAGAGCAAGCTAAAGCTAAAATAGATAAGAATGAGCAAACAGCAAACAAAGAATTTGCAAGTGCTAAAAAACAAATAGATCAGGCAAAAGAAGAATTAGAAAAAAGCGGAACAGACTTTATTAAACAAAGCCAGGAAGCCCAAAAACAATTTGAAGAATTAGAAAATCAAAAAAGTGATTTAGAAACAAAACTTAAAATAATAAATAGTGGAATAGCACAAATACAAACTAACTATAGCCAAACCCAAGAACAGCTAAAAAATCCTAACTTAACCCAAGAAGAAAAACAAAAATTAGAAGAAAACTTAAAAGAATTAGAAAAAAATCTTCAAGAACTAACAACTGCTAAAGCAACAACTTCTACTGCAATAAATCAAATACAATCAGCAATCGATTCAGGAAAAACAGAGTTAGAAAATGCTAGAACTAAGCTTCAAGAAGCAAACAAACAATTAGAACAAAAAGAAAAAGAATATAATAATTCTAAAAGTTCAACCTACTCAAAAATTCAAAGTGCAAAAAAAACATTAGAAGAATCAGAAGCTAAAATAACAAAAGCAGAAGAAGAACTAACAACAAAAAAACAAGAATTTGAAGAAACCATATTAGAAGCAGAAAACAAATTAGCTGAAGCAAAACAAAAAGTATCAGACATAGAAAATCCAAAATGGTATATATTAGATAGAAATGAAAATGTAGGATATAATGGTTTTATACAAGACACTCGGAAGTGTTGAAAATATAGGAACAGTATTTCCAATAGTATTTTTTGTAGTAGCAACACTAATATCTCTTACATCAATGACAAGAATGGTAGAAGAACAAAGAACTCGGAATAGGAACATTAAAAGCACTAGGGTACAATAAATTACAAATAGCAGGAAAATACCTTTTATATGCAAGCTTAGCATGTATAATAGGTGGAATATTAGGAATGAGTGTAGGTTTCGTACTATTACCAAAAATTATTTGGATGATGTACGAAATGTTATATCAAATTTTGCCAATAGACATAAGTTTTAATTTCAAATATGGAGGAATAGGATTAATACTAATTAGTATTTGTATAATAGGAGCAACAATTTATACAATAGCAAGAGAACTAAAAAATACACCTGCAAATCTAATGAGACCTAAAGCGCCAAAAATGGGAAAAAGAGTACTGCTAGAAAAAATACCATTTATTTGGAAACACCTAAGTTTTAGTAGAAAAGTAACAATAAGAAACATCTTTAGATACAAAAAAAGATTTTTAATGACAATAATAGGAATATTCGGATGTACCTCATTAATTGTAGCAGGATTTGGATTAAGAGATTCTATAAAAAGTTTAATGCCTAGTCAATATGAAAAAGTATTTAATTATGACTTTCAAATAAATCTAAAAAGTGAACTAACAGAAGAACAAATAAATAATTATGTGCAAGAAGAGCTAAAAAAAGAAGAAAAAATCCAAAAAGTAGCTAAAACATATATGACATCAACTACCATAAAAAATGGAGAACTAGAACAAGATGTACAAATAATAGTTCCAGAAACTTTAGAAGAATTAGAAGGACTAATAAACATAAAAGACTTAGAAACCGAAGAAAAAATATCATTAAAAGAAAACGAAATATGCCTAACAGACAAAGCAGCACAATTAATAAACGTCAAAAAAGGAGACAAAATAATATTAAAGGATAGTGACGATAAAGAAATAGAAGTAACAATATCAAATATAGTAGAAAACTATGTTTCACATTATATCTACATGTCTAAAACCACATATGAAAATCTATATCAAGAAAAATATAAAACTAATGTAATATTTACCCAAAATAAAGAACTAAGTGAAGAAGAAGAAAATGACCTAGCTACAGATATAATGAAACAAAGTGAAGTATCATCAATAAGTAGAATAAATACAGCAATGAAAATGATGGATGATACAATGAATTCATTAAACTATGTTGTAATCATACTTATAGTATCTGCCCGGATTACTTGCATTTGTAGTACTATATAATTTATCTAATGTAAACATAAGCGAAAGAATCCGTGAACTTGCAACAATAAAAGTACTAGGATTTTATGATAAAGAAGTTTATACATATGTAACAAGAGAAACCATACTTCTAACCGTAATTGGAATGCTTTTAGGATTAGTAGGAGGATACTTCCTAAACTACTTTATAATAGGAACATGTGAAACAGACATGTTAAGATTTGTAAAAGTAATACATCCTATGAGTTATGTGTATTCAATATTAATAACAATAGGGTTTACAATAATTGTAAATATTGTAACATATTTTGCTTTAAAGAAAATTGATATGATTGAAAGTTTAAAAAGCATAGAATAAATGATAGTATGTCAAAAAATTAATGAAAACCCTTGAAAAAAACAAAAAAATATAGTAAAATAAAATATGTTAAAAAAACATACCTTTTACTTAGCCAAAAAACAAGCACCTAAATTTTTAGCTCAGTTAAAGGAAAAAATAAAATTAGGAGGTGTAAGATATGACAAAAGAAAGAAAACAAGAAATCATTAACTTATATAAAAGAGAAGAAAACGACACTGGTTCACCAGAAGTACAAATAGCTCTTTTAACAGAAAGAATCAATGAATTAACAGAACACTTAAAAGTTCACAAAAAAGACAATCATTCAAGAAGAGGATTACTTAGAATGGTTGGTAAAAGAAGAAATCTATTAAATTATATTGCTAAAAAAGACATTGAAAGATATAGAACAATAGTTGAAAAACTAGGATTAAGAAAATAAAACTTTTAAAGCCCAGTGCTTATTTTAGCATGGGCTTTTGTTCTTAAATTTAGTAATATAAAAACATTTTTAAGCAAGTTATTAGGTAAGTAGCTTGTATAATGTATTAAAAAACGAAAATAATATATTATAGAGGTTACAATCTAAACTTGCTTAAAAACAAAGGTGCTAAAAAGAAAAAAGAAAGGATGAAATTAAAATGTTTAAAACTTATGAAACAAAACTAGCAGGAAGAAAACTTGTTATAGAAACAGGAAAAATGGCAGGTTTAGCAAATGGAAGCGTACTAGTACGTTATGGAGATACATGTGTACTGGTAAATGTAACTGCTTCAAAAGAACCAAAAGAAGGAATAGACTTTTTCCCACTATCAGTAGATTTTGAAGAAAAACTATACTCAGTAGGAAAAATCCCAGGAGGATTCTTAAAAAGAGAAGGAAAACCAAGTGACAAAGCAATATTAACATCAAGAGCAATAGATAGACCTTTAAGACCACTATTCCCAAAAGATTTTAGAAATGATGTAGTTGTAGTTGCGACAGTTCTTTGTGTAGATCAAGATAATTCTCCAGAAGTAGCTGCAATGATAGGCTCAGCTGCAGCACTTGCAATTTCAGACATACCTTTTGGAGGACCAACAGCTGCAGTAAATGTTGGACTAATAGATGGAAAAATAATAATAAATCCAACAGTAGAAGAAAGAGAAAAAAGTGATTTAACACTAACAGTTGCAGCAACTGAAAATAAAATTACAATGATAGAAGCAGGAGCAAATGAAGTACCAGACAATATAATGTTAAAAGCAATAAAAGAAGCACATAAAGAAATTAAAAAAATATGTAAATTTATAAGCAAAATACAAAAAGATATAGGAAAACCAAAATTTGAATATAAATCATTTGAAGTAGATAAAGACATATATGAATATATAGAACAAAACTTCAAAGACGAAATGAAAGAAAAAATCCAAGAAGCTGACAAAGAAACAAGGGAAAATAACATAGCAAACTTAACTGAAAAAATAGAAAATGCATACAAAGAAAAATATGGAGAAGAAGCCTTTGAAGAACAAAAAGCAAATATAGGAGAAGCAATATATAAATTAGAAAAAAAATGTGTAAGAGAAATGATCTACTTTGAACACAAAAGAGTAGATGGAAGAAAACTAGACGAAATAAGACCTCTATCATGTGAAGTAGGATTACTTCCAAGAACACATGGAAGCGCCCTATTTACAAGAGGACAAACCCAAGTACTATCAATTGCAACATTAGGAATGATAAGTGAAGAACAAATATTAGATGGAATAGACACATTAGAAGAAACCAAAAGATATATGCATCACTACAATTTTCCAAGCTACTCTGTAGGAGAAGCAAGACCATCAAGAGGACCAGGAAGAAGAGAAATAGGACATGGAGCATTAGCAGAAAAAGCACTAGTTCCAGTATTGCCAAGTAAAGAAGAATTTCCTTATGCAATAAGAGTAGTATCAGAAGTATTATCATCAAATGGTTCAACATCACAAGCAAGTATATGTGGAAGCACATTGTCATTAATGGATGCAGGTGTACCAATAAAAAGACCAGTAGCAGGAATTTCAACAGGACTAGTTACAAATCCAGACAATGATAAAGACTATGTAATGCTAGTAGATATCCAAGGAATAGAAGACTTTTTCGGAGACATGGACTTCAAAGTAGGAGGAACTGAAAAAGGAATAACAGCAATCCAAGTAGATATAAAATGTGATGGTCTAACATATGACATAATAAAAGAAGCATTTGAAAAAACTAGAATAGCAAGAAAACATATATTAGAAGATGTAATGCTACCAGTAATAGAAAAACCAAGAACTGAAATATCAAAATATGCACCAAGAATAGTATCAACTGTAATAAAAGTTGACAAAATCAAAGACGTAATAGGACCTGGAGGAAAAATGATAAACAAAATAATAGAAGAAACAGGTGTGAAAATAGATATTGAAGATGATGGACAAGTATTCATTTATTCAAATGAAGAAGAAAAAGCAAACCAAGCACTAGAAATGATAGAAGATATAGTAAGAGAAGTAGAAGTTGGTGGAATCTACTATGGAGAAGTTACAAAAATAATGAACTTTGGAGCCTTTATAGACTTAGGAGTAGCAGGTAAAGAAGGACTTCTTCACATATCTAAAATATCACATGAAAGAATAAAAAGTGTAGAAGATGTACTTCATGTAGGAGATAAAGTAACAGTAAAAGTAACAGACATAGACGACCAAGGAAGAATAAATCTTACAATGAAAGATTTAAAAGACAAAAAAGAATAAAGAGAATAAAAAATTGGTATAATTTTTATATAAACCATATAAAAATATACCAATTTTTTTATATTATAAAACTAAACAAAAATGAAAAAAGCAAAAATTAATCCATAATAAAAAAGAAGGGGAAAAAATTAAAAATGAAAAAAAGATATACTATGCCGATAATAACAATAATTACAATATTAATACTTACCATAATATTTTCAGCAATATATCTAACCTATCTAAAAAAATTAACTAGAAATAATACCCTAAAAAATCTAGGAGAACTTACCAAACAAAATGCGGCCAAAATAGAAAATACAATACAAGAACATAAAAGAATACTAGAAACAATAACAAATGAAATAGAAATTAAAAAACCCAAACTTAAAGAAGAAATATTTAAAATATTTGAAAGAAATTCAGGTAGACAAAAATTTTCAAGAATAGCAATTATGTATAAAGACGGAAAAACAATAACAAATGATGGAGAAACACTAGACCTATCCCAAAACAAAGAAGAATTTTTTAAAAGTAATAATATACAAATATCCCAAAGTCAAAAAAGCCAAATAGACAACCAAGAAATCAATATATACTCAAAAAAAATAACATGGAACAATGAAGAAGTTGTAATATTATTATCACTAGATACAGATAAATATGAAGAAATCTTTTCACAATCAATATATAATGGTAATAGTTATGAATATATAATAACAAACGAAGGTCAAATAATTGCAAATTCAAAAAATGAACAAAATGGTCAAAATATTATAAAAAAATTAGAAGAAGCAAACAAAGAAAATAAAAATGAAAATTTAAAAACAATAGAAAAAATACAAAAAGACATAAAAAACAATTCAAATGGACAAACAATATATTTTGTAAACGGTTTAAGTTATTATACAGCATACCAAAAATTACAAAACACAAATTGGTATTTAATAGTATTTACTCAAGGAAAAATTATAGCAGAAGAATTAAATAAAATATTAGAACTTACATTTATTATAGCAATAATAATAATATTTATATTACTTATAATAACTACCTATATAATTATCACAAGTCAAAAGCAAAAAGAAAAACTATACAAATTAGCATATATAGACAAAATAACAATGCTTGGAAATTATAACTTTTTTTTAGAAGAAGGAAAAAAATTCTTAAGCAAATATAGGAACAATAATTACTCAATAATACTAGACATAGACAAATTTAAATCATTCAATAAAAAATATGGACACAATATGGGAAATAAACTGTTAAAAAAAATAGGAGAGATTTTAAAAGAGACATTAAATAATAAAGCAATAATTTGTAGACTATCAAACGATTTATTCGGAATATTATTAAACACAGAAAAAGACATAAAAGAAACAATAGAAAAAATAACAACCAAACTATCCAAAATTAAAATTCAAGACAAGACATATACAATATATATATCAATGGGAATATACAAAATACTAGAAAATGAATACAACATAAAGAAAATATTAGATAAAACCTTAATTGCACATAATGAAATAAAAGGAAACTACAATAAAAAATACAAAATGTATGACAAAAAAGTAGAAGAAAAAATAGAAAAAGAACATGAACTAGAATCAATAATGCAAGAAGCAATAGAAAAAGAAGAATTTAAAATATATTATCAACCTAAAATTTCAACCAAGACAAACCAAATGGTATCAGCAGAAGCATTAGTTAGATGGAAAAGAAATGGAAAAATGATATCTACAATAGAATTTATAAAACTATTTGAAAAAAATCAATTCATAATAACATTAGATAAATACGTATTCGAGAAAGTTTGTATAGATATATCAAAATGGAAGAAAAAAATCAAAAACATACCATTAATATCAGTAAATATATCAAAAGAACACTTTATAAAAAAAGACTTCATAAAAGAATACAAAGAAATTGCAAAAAAATATGGCATAAAACCAGAAGAATTAGAAATAGAAATAACAGAAAGTGCACTAATATCTGAAAATACCAATTATATAAAAGAAGTAGAAGAAATAAAAAAAGAAGGATTTATAGTATCAATAGATGACTTTGGAACAGGATATTCATCACTAAGTATTTTGCAAAACATGCCAATAGATATAATAAAAATAGACAAAACATTTATAGATAAAATAGATTTTGACAAAAAAGGAAATAACCTAGTAGATTATATAATATTAATAGCCAAGAAACTAAATTTAAAAACAGTAGCAGAAGGAATAGAAAACGAAGAACAAGCTAAATATTTAAAAGAAATAGATTGTGATTTACTGCAAGGTTATTATTATTCAAAACCATTAGAAAGTAGCCAATATGAAAAACTTCTTGGGTAAAAAGGGGCAATTTGGGACGTTTCCCAATGGGACATTTTGTCCAGTCTGGGACACTTCTCCTTATTGGGGGTAAGTTGCTGTTTTTATGGGTAGCATAAGATTAAGGGGCTTGGGGGTATATATTAAAATTTTTATAAAACGACGAATGTGCCGCGAAGTGGATGTACACCTTCTTAGCTTTAAATAAACGAGGAAGCGTGAATAAATGTAACGAGAGGCTCGTTTATTTAAAGGTTAGAAGGTGTCGTTCACGAAGCAAACCGAGGAGTTTTATAAAAATTTTAATATATACCCCCAAGCCCCTTAATCTTATGCTACCCATAAAAACAGCAACTTACCCCCAATAAGGAGAAGTGTCCCAGACTGGACAAAATGTCCAATTGGGAAACGTCCCAAATTGCCCCAGATAGGTCTTGATATATAACTAAAAATCATATATAATATATAAGATAAAAAAATAAGGAAATTTTATAAAATGAAAAAAAATATTATAAGCAAAATTACCTATTTAATTACTCTATCTATCTTAATAACATGCATATATTTTGCATATCAATACTATCAAACAAACAATTTCAATGACTTTATAAGAAGTGAAAAAAATCTTTATACTTCAAAATTTCAAAGAGATAATGAAACTAAATATTCACAAAATAAAAGTTATAAAATTGAATCAAAAGAATATAATGATGCAATGTTTTTTAAGAAAATAGAATTAAAAGAAAATACCCCATATAAAGTAACTTGTATGGTGAAAACAAACAATGTGCAAGCTAAAGAAGAAAATACAAGTCGGAGTGGGGGCACAAATATCAATTGAAGGGACTACCGAAAGATCTACTGCAATATCAGGTACAAATGACTGGCAAGAAATAGAATTAATATTTAATTCTAAAAATAGAAAAGAAGTAAATATAGGATTTAGATTAGGTGGTTACTTAGGAGAAGCTAAGGGTGATGCATGGTTTACAGATTTTAAAATAGAAGAGGGTGGGGGTTTCCAAGATAATAACTGGAATTTTGCTTGTTTTATATTTAAAACAACTGATGTAACAATAAATAACAAAAGAATTAACTTAAATATGACTAAAAATGATATTTCAGACATAAATAACACAATAAACCTATTTGAAAAATCGGTTGAAAATTTATCAAGAAGGAAAATGACAGGAAAGTGTGATATATATGAGGTAGAAACTCCACTAAATAAACTATCCTATGACCAAGAGTTTGGATATTATGTGGCTCCAGAAGATGTAGAAGAACAAATAAAACAAACTATACAAAATAACGACTATGACCATATATTTGTAATAATAAGGTTAGGAAATGAAGAATATGAAAATGATATAGAAATAAATGATTGGATAGGCTTAGGCTCAATGGATTACTATGGAATAGGATTTTCTAATATAAGATTACCAAACGATTCAAAAAGTTACATATATAAATATAATAGTAGAATAAATACATTTCCAGAAGAAGTTTTCATGCATGAGTTTCTACATTCATTAGAAAGAACAGCAAAAGAATATGGATACAATATACCAAACTTACATGATTACAAAATTTATGGATATGAAAATGAACCAATAATAGGTCAAAAAAACTGGTATACAGATTATATGAATAAAGAAATAGAAGCAAATGGAGCCCAAATAGGGCTTCCTCCAGAAGTATATAATTTAAAACCAGCTAAAAATAGTAATTTTACATATGCAAATGAACTAAAAGACAAGTTTAAAGAACCAGAGAACATAATAGAAGAAATAGAACAAATAATTAATAATTTAATAAAAAAAGCACAAGCAATAATATAAGATATAGAAAAGAGGAAAATAACAATGGATGTATCAGAATTTAATTATAATTTACCAAAAGAACTAATTGCACAAACGCCAATAGAAAAAAGAGACGAATCAAGACTGATGATATTAGATAGAGAATCTAAAACAATAGAACACAAAACTTTTAAAGATATAATAGATTATTTAAACCCAGGAGATGTTTTAGTAAGAAATAATACAAAAGTAATACCAGCAAGACTTTATGGAAAAAAAGAAACAGGAGCAAATGTCGAGTTTTTATTACTAAATAACATAGAAAAAGATATTTGGGAATGTATAGTAAGACCGGGAAATAAACTACATGTAGGTACAAAAGTAATCTTTGGAGATGGTTTATTAAAAGCAGAAGTTCTAGAAGTTATGATGGGTGGAACAAGAAAAGTAAAATTTAGTTATGAAGGTATTTTTAACGAAATATTAGATGAAATAGGCCTAATGCCACTTCCACCATATATACATGAAAGGCTAAAACAAAAAGATAGATATCAAACAGTATATGCAAAATACAGTGGTTCTGCAGCTGCACCAACAGCTGGATTACATTTTACTAAAGAATTACTAAATAAAATAGAAGAAAAAGGAATAAAAATTGCAAATGTAACTTTACATGTTGGAATAGGAACTTTTAGACCAGTAAAAGAAAAAACAGTAGAAGCCCATAAAATGCATAAAGAACATTTTTACATAAAAAAAGAAGATGCAAATATAATAAACAATGCAAAAGAAGAAGGAAGAAAAGTAATTGCAATAGGAACAACCTCATGTAGGGTATTAGAAGCAATAGCTGACGAGAAAACAGGAAAAGTCAAAGAACAAGAATCAGATACAGGAATTTTTATATATCCAGGATATAAATTTAAATGTATAGATGGATTAATTACAAATTTTCATCTACCAGAATCAACACTATTAATGTTAGTATCAGCATTAGCAGGAAAAGACTACATAATGAAAGCATACAATGAAGCGGTAAAACAAAAATACAGATTTTTTAGCTTTGGAGATGCAATGTTTATAAAGTAAGGAGGAGAAATGAAAGAAGCGGTAACATATGAATTATTACACGAATGTAAACAAACAGGAGCAAGAAGAGGAGTAATACACACACCACATGGGGATATTCGGAACTCCCGTATTTATGCCAGTAGGAACCCAAGGAACAGTAAAATCAATGACACCAGAAGAGTTAAAAGAAATGGTAGGAGCACAAATAATTTTATCAAATACCTATCATTTATACTTAAGACCAGGAAACAAAATAGTAAAAGAAGCAGGTGGACTTCATAATTTTATGAAATGGGACAGGCCAATACTTACAGATAGTGGAGGATTTCAAGTATTTAGCTTAGGAGATTTAAGGAAAATACATGAAGAAGGAGTAGAATTTAAATCACACTTAGACGGAAGCAAGCACTTTTTTTCTCCAGAATCAGTAATGGAAATAGAAGAAGACTTAGGAGCAGATATAATAATGGCTTTTGATGAGTGTTGTCCATATCCTTCAACATATGAATATACAAAAAACTCTATGGAAAGAACAACCAGATGGGCTATAAGATGTAAAGAAGCACATAAAACAGTAGATAAACAAGCACTATTTGGAATTATACAAGGAGGATTTTATAAAGATTTAAGAAAAAAGAGTGCTGAAGATTTAATTAACTTAAATTTACCAGGATATGCTATAGGAGGAATAAGCGTAGGAGAACCAAAAGAAGAATTTATAGACATATTAAGATTCACGGCACCACTTATGCCAAAAAATAAACCTAGATATTTAATGGGAGTAGGTACACCAGACTATTTAATAGAAGCGGTAATTGCAGGAATAGATATGTGTGATTGTGTACTACCAACAAGAATTGCAAGAAATGGAACAGCACTAACTAGCAGGCGGAAAAGTAGTGGTAAGAAATGCTACATATGAAAGAGATTGGGGACCATTAGATCCAGAATGTGACTGCTACACATGCAAAAATTATACAAGAGCATACATAAGGCATTTAATAAAAGCAAATGAAATATTAGGAGTAAGATTACTTTCAATTCATAACCTAAGGTTCTTGACTAATCTTATGGAAAGGGTTAAAATAGAAATAGAAAGAGATAATCTAGGTACATTCAAAGAAGAATTCTATAAAAAATATGGATATATAAAATAGGGGGAATACAAATGAATTTAATAGAAGAAAGTTTCCAAAAAAAAGAAGTAAATAAGAGAAAAAAATTAACTACAATAATAATAGTTGCAATAGTTTTTGTACTACTAATAATAATCGCAATAAGTATATACCTAATATACTTAAAAAGCACGCAATTAAAAATATCACTAAATGGACAAGGAAATGAAGAAATTGGAAGTTTACTGGTATTTGATACAGATGGAACATTATATGTGCCAATAAAAGAAATAGCAAAATATTTTGAGTATGAAAGCTTTAATGGAGAATACAGCGAAAAATCAGAAGATCCTAGCAAATGCTATGTACAAAATGCAAACGAAATTGCAAACTTTACATTAGGAGAAAACAAAATATATAAATTAGACTTAACCGATTCAAACAATAATTACGAATATGTATATATAGAAAAACCAGTAAAAGCAATAAATGGAGTTTTATATACAACAATCGAAGGTATAGAAAAAGCCTTTAATGTAAGTTTCGATTATGACCAAGCAACCAATAATATCCAAATTTTAACGATGCCATATTTAATTCAAGGATATGCAAATGTAATATTAAATTATGGATATACAGAAATAAGCGATGTATTTGCAAACCAAAAAACAGTTTTACAAGACATGTTAGTTGTAAAAAAAGAAGGAAATACAGGTTCATATGGAGTAATAGATATAGAAGGAAATGCTATATTAGAGCCTAAATATGACAATATAACATATCTTCCTGATACAGGAGACTTTCTAGTAGAAAATAACGGCAAAGTAGGAATTTTATCAAAAACAAAAGAAACAAAAGTACAAATAGCATATGATAGCATAGAACTTATGGATAGTGATGCAGGACTATATATAGCTCAAAGAGATAATAAATATGGAGTAATAGATTTAAACGGAAATATCAAAATATATATAGAAAATGACGAAATAGGTGTAGATATATCAAGATTTACACAAAACAACATTAAAAATAAATATATATTAGCAGATAAATTAATCCCAGCCAAAAAAGATAATTTATGGGGATTATATGATACAAATGGAAACCTAGTAGTAGACTATAAATATGACCAATTAGGATATATAGCAACAAATAACAGAAATGCACAAAATCTACTAGTAATACCAGAATACAATGTAATAGTAGCTGGAAAAGATAAAAAATACACTCTAGTAAATTCTTCAGGACAAGAAGTAATCTTGCCAATAGCAGATGATATTTACATGACAACAAGTGGAGGAGAAAAACACTATTATATAAATGCAAATGACAAACAATATGATGCTGAAGAATATTTAGATAGAACAGGTGTAACTACAGATAAAAAAGAAGAAAATGAGGAAGAACAAAATACAAATAATACAAATATAACAAATAGTGAACAAAACACAAATAATACAAATACAACAAATAGTGAACAAAATACAGATAATGCAAATATAGCAAATGATGAGCAAAACACATAAAAAATAATAAAACAAGTATAGCTAATAATTAAAATCTCAAATAAAAGACAGTTCATATAAAGGACTGTCTTTTAAAAATTGAAAATATTTTTAACTATATTACTATTAAATTGACCACCTATTCCAATAGCAAAAAATTAAAAAATAGTGTATAAATATATATGTATTTTTGTTCATAAAATTAATAAAAATTAAAATAAAAGAGAGGAAAATATGAATTATATAAAAATAACTGAAACAGGAAAATATATACCTAAAACAGAAATAAACAATGAACAAATAGAACAAAAACTAAATTTAGAAAAAGGATATATAGAAAAAAGAACAGGAATTAAAACAAGGTACTATGCCAAAAGCGAAAGTATTGAAGAAATGGCAATAAAAGCAACTAAAGATCTGCTTAGTAAATCACCAAATGCAAAAAACGATATAGGTTTAATAATAGTAGCAACAACAAGCAGTAAAAATCTAATGCCAGGAATATCAAATTTAGTACAAAAAAAATTAGATTTAAAACCATGTATTTGTCTGGATATATTAGCAGGATGTAGTGGATATATAAACGCATTTGAAATTGCAAAAATGTATATTCAAACTAAAAAAATAGAAAAAGCCTTAATAATAGGAGTAGATAAATTATCAGAATTTACAAACCAAGAAGATATATCAACAGCAATAATATTATCAGATGGAGCAGGAGCAAGCTTAATAGAAAAAACAAAAGAGGAAAAAAAATATTTTTCAAATATAGAAGCAGATGCAAAAAATAGTGAAATATTAACATGCAAATCAGATAAAAAAATAAAAATGCAAGGAAAAGAAATATATAAATATGCTGTAACAAAAACAGTAGAAAATATAAATAAATTATTAAAAGATTCAAATGAAAATATATATAACATAAAATACATAATACCACACCAATCAAATATGAAAATAATAAAAGCAATAAGCACAAGATTAAAAATAGAAAAAAGCAAACTATATACAAATATAGAAAATGTAGGAAATACATTTTGTGCAAGCATACCAATAGTTTTAGATGAAATGAAACAAAAAGGTTTACTACAAGAAAAAGACAAAGTAATCTTACTTGGATATGGTGGAGGTTTAAATACAGGAAGTATTTTAATTGAACTTTAAAAAATAAATTTTATATTATATCAAATAATTATAAAAAACAGGTTTATAGGTAAAACCTTTTAAAAAACCTAAATATATTATAAAAGGAAGAATAAAGAATGAAAAGAGCATTTTTATTCCCAGGCCAAGGAGCACAAATGGTAGGAATGGGAAAAGATATTTATGAAAAATATGATGTAGCAAAGAAAGTATATGATGAAGCATCAAAAATATCTGGAATAGACGTAAAAAAAATATGTTTCGAAGGACCACGGAGAAGAATTAAACCAAACTAAGTACACACAAATTGCAATATTAACAACAAGTTTAGCTTTTTTAAGTGTATTAAAAGAAAATAAAATAGACGCTAAGTACGCAAGCCGGATTAAGCTTAGGAGAATATGCTGCGCTAATATATTCAAAAATACTAACATTTGAAGATGGAATAAAATTAATACAAAAAAGAGGATACTACATGGATACTTTACTTCCAAAAGAAAATTATTCAATGGCTGCAGTAATAGGTCTAGACAGCAAAAAAATAGAAGAAGTATGTACAAAAATTTCTAAAGAAGGAAAATTTGTAGTACCTGCAAATTACAACTGCAGTATACAAACTGCAATATCAGGAGAAGAAGTAGCAATAGATGAAGCAATAGAAAAACTAAAAGAAATAGGTGCAAAAAAGGTAGTAAAACTAAAAACAAGTGGACCATTCCACACCAAAAAATTAGAAGAAGCAAAAAAAGCATATGAAAAAGAACTTGAAAATATAAACTTTAATAAACCAGAAGACATAAAAGTAATAAGAAATTTAGATGGTAAAATATATAACGAAAATGACAATATAAAAGAAATTCTAGCAAAACACATAATAAGTCCAGTAAGATTTGACAAAGCAATAGAACTAATGAAAAAAGAACAAGTAGATGAATATGTAGAAATAGGACCACGGAAAAGTTTTAACTGGTTTTATAAAAAAAGATGTAAAAGAAGCTAAAACATATAATATAAATAATTTAGAAACATTGGAAGAATACATAAAACAATACATTTAATTAAGGAGGAAAAGAAAATGGAAGAAAACAAAACAGTATTAATAACAGGAGCATCAAGAGGAATAGGAAAAGAAACAGCACTAAGATTTGCAAAAGCAGGATACAACATAGTAATAAACTACGTATCTAACAAAACAAATGTAGAAGAACTAAAAAAAGAATTTGATGAATACAAAGTAGAAACTTTAATATTAAAAGCAGATGTATCAAACAAAGAAGAAGTAGAAGAACTAGTAAAAAAAGCAATAGACAAATTTGGAAAAATAGATGTACTAGTAAACAATGCAGGAATAACAAAAGATAATCTACTAATGAGAATGAGTGAAGAAGAATTTGACAAAGTAATAGAAATAAACTTAAAAGGAACATACCTAGTAACAAAAGCAGTAACAAAATATATGATGAAACAAAGAAAAGGAAGCATAATAAACCTATCATCAGTAGTAGGAGTAGCAGGAAATGCAGGCCAATGTAACTATTCTGCTTCAAAAGCAGGAATAATTGGATTTACAAAAAGCGTAGCCAAAGAACTAGCTTCAAGAAATATAAGAGCAAATGCCATAGCACCAGGATTTATAGAAACAGACATGACACGGAGTATTGCCAGAAAACGTAAAAGAATCAATACATAATCAAATACCACTAAAAAGAATGGGAAAAGCCCAAGAAGTAGCCGAGCTTATCTACTTTTTAGGATCTGATAAATCATCATACATAACAGGCCAAGTAATAGGAATAGATGGCGGAATGGTAATGTAAAAAAAATAAAGGAAGGAAATAATAAAATGGAAAGAAGAGTAGTAATAACAGGTTTAGGTGCATTAACACCAATAGGAAACAATGTAGAAGAATTTTGGAAAGGTATCAAAGAAGGAAAATGTGGAATTGATAACATAACCCTATTTGACGCAACAAACTTTAAAGTTAAACTAGCTGCAGAACTAAAAAATTATAATCCAGAAAACTATTTCGAAAAAAGAGAAGCTAAAAGACTAGATAAATTCTCACAATATGCAATGATAGCAGCAAAAGAAGCGTGGAAAGATAGCAAACTAGACAAAGAAAAAGAAAATATGGAACGTGTTGGAGTAATATTAGGCTCAGGAATAGGTGGAATAGAAACAATAGAAACAGAAAACAGAAAATGCATAGAAAAAGGACCAGACAGAGTTTCTCCAATGTATATACCAATGGGAATATCTAACATGGCAACAGGAAATGTTGCAATAGATATAGGTGCAAAAGGAGAATCAATAGCAATGGTAACAGCATGTGCAACAGGAACACATTGCATAGGAGAAAGTTTTAGAATGATAAAACATGGCTATCAAGATATAATTTTAGCAGGAGGAACAGAAGCAGGAATAACACCACTTGGAATAGCAGGATTTACAAACATAAAAGCACTATCAAGAAGTGAAGACAAAACAAGAGCAAGTATACCATTTGACAAAGAAAGAAATGGATTTGTAATGGGAGAAGGAGCAGGAATAATAGTACTAGAAGAATTAGAACACGCTCTAAAAAGAGGTGCCAAAATATATGCTGAAATAGTAGGATATGGAGCAACGTCAGATGCCTACCACATAACATCACCAGCACCAGGAGGAGAAGGCGGAGCAAGAGCCATGAAAATAGCAATGCAAGAAGCAAATGTAAAACCAGAAGAAATAACATATATAAATGCACATGGCACATCAACACACCTAAACGATAGCTGTGAAACCCAAGCAATAAAAACAGCATTAGGAGAAGAAAACGCAAAAAAAGTAATGGTAAGTTCAACAAAAGGCCACACAGGTCATCTTCTAGGAGCAGCCGGAGGAATAGAAGCAATTGTCTTAGCCAAAGCAATAGAAGAAGGATTTGTACCAGCCACAATAAACTACAAAGTCCCAGACGAAGAATGTGACCTAGACATAGTACCAAATGAAGGTAGAAAAACAGAAGTACAATATGCAATGTCCAACTCCCTAGGATTCGGAGGACACAACAGCACAATACTATTAAAGAAATTCTAAAAGAGGGGCAATTTGGGACGTTTCCCAATTGGACATTTTGTCCAGTTGGGAAACGTCCCAGATTGGACAAAATGTCCAATCTGGGACACATCTTTAGAAAGTGAAAAACTAAAATTTATTTGAAAATAGAAAATATAAAAATATATAATTGGAATAGATTTAAATTATATATAAAATATGATATAATAAATTATATTTTATATATAATTATATAATCTGAAAGGAAGGATAAAAATGGATTATAAAGATATAAAAAAATTAATGGATGATATGGGAAATTCTAAATTAGATTCACTAGAAATAGAATTTCCAGATGGAATAAAGATTAGCATGACAAAAAATAGTGGAAAAGAGAAGATAATATATCCAAATTCAAATGTAATTGAAGCAAGCGCACCTATGACAGTTCCAACAGTTACAAAAAAACAAGAAAACAGCTTAGTAAATATTACTAATCAAGAAGAATCAAAAGAAGATTATAAAATTGTAAAAAGTCCAATGGTAGGAACATTTTATGCAAGTTCAGCACCAGACAAAGAACCTTTTGTAAAAGTAGGAGATAAAGTACATAAAGGTCAAGTTTTATGTATTGTAGAAGCTATGAAATTAATGAATGAAATAGAATCAGAATTTGATGGAGAGATTGTTCAAATCTGTGTAAATAATGAAGATATAGTAGAATATGGAACACCATTATTCAAATTAAAATAAAGAGAATAAAACTTTTTATCAAATTATCAAAGATTATAAATAGTTTACTAAAAACATTATAACTATTATAAATTATAGAAGGGAAGAAATCTAATGCTAAACAAAGAAGAAATAAAAAATATAATTCCGCAAAGAGAACCATTTTTAATGATAGATGAAGTAGAAGAATATATTCCGCGGAGAATCAGCAATAGCTTATAAACATGTAAAAGAAGAAGAATATTATTTTAAAGGGCATTTTCCAGGAAATCCTATAATGCCAGGAGTGTTAATTGTAGAATCATTAGCACAAACAGGAGCTGTTGCAATACTTTCAATGCAAGAAAATAAAGGAAAAAATGCACTATTTGGAGGAATAGATAAACTAAGATTCAAAAAGCAAGTAGTTCCAGGAGATACTCTAAAACTAGAAGTAAAAATAATAAAGAAAAAAGGTCCAATAGGAATAGGAGAAGCAATAGCAACAGTAGATGGAAAGGTAGCCGCAAAAGGTGAACTTACATTTGCAATAGTATAATTATAAAAAAGGAGAAGAAACTAATGTTAAGGAAAGTGTTAATTGCAAATAGAGGAGAAATAGCTGTAAGAATAATAAGAGCATGTAGAGAAATGGGGATAAGAACAGTAGCAGTATATTCAGAAGCAGATAAAGAAGCTTTGCATGTAAGCTTAGCAGATGAATCCATTTGTATAGGTCCAGCACCATCAAACAAAAGTTATTTAAATATGAAAGCAATATTAGAAGCAGCATGTTTGACAGGCTGTGATAGTATACATCCGGGATTTGGCTTTTTATCAGAAAATCCAAGATTTGCCAAAATTTGTGAAGAGGTAGGTATAAAATTCATAGGTCCCACACATAATTTAATAGAACTATTAGGAAATAAATCAAAAGCAAAAGAAACAATGAAACAAGCAGGAGTACCAGTAGTTCCTGGATCTGAAGGACTTATATACTCAAAAGAACAAGCAATAAAAATTGCAAATGAAATAAAATATCCAGTAATACTAAAAGCCTCAAGTGGTGGTGGAGGAAAAGGTATACGTATTGCATATAATGAAGAAGAACTAAAAAAGGGATATAACATAGTAAAACAAGAAGCAAAAATTTCATTTAATGATGATAGTTTATACATAGAAAAATTTATAGAAAATCCAAGACATGTAGAAATCCAAATTTTAGCAGATGAACATGGAAACGTAATCCACTTAGGAGAAAGAGATTGTTCAGTGCAAAGAAGAAACCAAAAAATATTAGAAGAAACACCATCTAGTATCTTAGAAGACAAAACCAGAAAAAAAATGGGAGAAGCAGCAATAAAAGCTGTAAAAGAAATTGGATATACAAATGCAGGAACAATTGAGTTCTTAGTAGATAAAAATCAAGACTTCTATTTTATGGAAATGAATACAAGAGTTCAGGTAGAGCACCCTGTAACAGAAATGGTAACTGGAATAGACATAATAAAAGAACAAATAAAAATAGCAAGTGGAGAAAAACTAAAAATAAAACAAGAAGATGTAAAATTTACAGGACACAGTATGGAAGTAAGGATAAATGCAGAAAATCCAGATAAAAACTTTATGCCATGTCCAGGAACAATTTTAGATTTACACTTACCACGGAGGCAATGGCGTAAGAATAGATACTGCAATTTACACAGGCTATAAAATTCCGCCAACATATGACTCTATGATAGCAAAAATAATTGTACATGGAGAAAATCGAAAAGAATCAATAGCCAAAATGAAAAGTGCAGTAGCTGAATTAGTAGTTGATGGAATTACTACAAATGCTGATTTTATACTTAAAATTTTAGATAATGAAAACTTTAAAAACAATAATTATGATACATCTTTTATAAAAAAAGAGTTTGGATTATAAATAGGGGCAATTTGGGACGTTTCCCAATTGGACATTTTGACCACTTTGGGACACTTCTCCTTTGGGGGAAAATTGCTCTAAAACCATTGGTGATGTTCGGCTAAGGGCTATGGTAATAATATTATATT
>CALXUW010000061.1 GCA_944391795.1 uncultured Clostridia bacterium | reverse complement strand
AAAAATTATAATATTATACCCCCAAGCACCTTTAATTATACAGTACCAAGGGGTTTATCAAACTTTTCAAAATTGGAGAAGTGTCCCAAACTGGTCAAAATGTCCAATTGGGAAACGTCCCAAATTGTCTCTAGCCATTAAATATCAATTTAGCTCTTTCAATATCTTTATCAGTAGCGTTAGGAACTCCTTCTAACTCATATTTGAATCCAAGCTGTTTCCATTTAAATTTTCCTAAATCATGATAAGCAAGAAAATCTACTTTTTCAACTGTTTTTAAAGTAGAAATAAATTTCTTTAATTCTAGTAAATCTTTTTCATCATCAGTAAATCCGTGGTACTAGAACTTGTCTTATCCAAATAGGTATGTTATTATCACTTAGATATCTTGCAAATTCTAATTCTAATTTATTAGATTTTCCTACTAGTTTTATACATTTTTCATTATTAATATGTTTAATATCTAATAATACAAGATCTGTTAATGTAAGTAATTTTTTGATGTCTTCAGTTATTGATACCATTCCAGATGTGTCTATACAAGTATGAATATTTAAGTCTTTTAATTTAGTAAATAATTCTATTAAAAATTTAACTTGAAGTAGAGGTTCTCCACCAGATATAGTTACCCCTCCATTAGGAAAGATGTAGTTTTTATATCTTATAATTTTATCAAAAATTTCATCTAAAGATTTGTATTTACCACCATTTATATCCCAAGTATCTCTATTATGACAATATTTACATTGTAGATGACAACCTTGAAGGAATAAAACAAATCTGATTCCAGGTCCATCAACTGTTCCAAATGATTCAACTGAATGAACTTTTGCATAATATTTTAATTTATCTTCTTCCATAATATCCTTTCATTTCCTGTTAAAAAAGGGATTTTTATTGTGCTTTTATTTAAAAATCCCTTTAATAATAATTTACCTTATATTTTTTCATGAATTGTTCTATTAATTACATCTAATTGTTGTTCTCTTGTAAGTTTTGTGAAGTTTACAGCATATCCTGAAACTCTAATTGTTAATTGAGGATATTTTTCAGGATGTTCCATTGCATCTTCTAATAATTTACGATCAAATACGTTTACGTTTATGTGATGTCCAGTTTGAGCAAAATATCCATCTAACATATTGCATAAATTAGTAATTCTTTCATCTTCTGTTTTTCCAAGTGTTTTTGGAGTAATAGAAAATGTATAAGAAATTCCATCTTCTGCTGAGTCAAATGGAAGTTTTGCAATTGAATTCATAACTGCTAAAGCACCATTTGTATCTCTTCCGTGTAGTGGATTTGCTCCTGGTCCAAATGGACTTCCTGCTCTTCTTCCATCAGGAGTATTTCCTGTTGCTTTACCATAAACTACATTAGAAGTTATTGTTAAAATAGATAAAGTGTGTTTTGAATTTCTGTAAGTTTGATGTCTTCTTAATTTATTCATAAATGTTTTAACAATATCTACTGCTATTTGGTCTACTCTATCATCATCATTACCAAATTTAGGGAAGTCTCCTTCTACTTTATAATCAACTGCTAAACCTCTTTCATCTCTTATGACTTCAACTTTTGCATATTTAATTGCAGATAAAGAATCAGCAACTACTGAAAGTCCTGCAATTCCACAAGCCATTGTTCTTATAATTTCTCTATCATGTAAAGCCATTTCAATTGATTCATATGAATATTTGTCATGCATGTAATGGATAGCATTTAAAGCTTTTATATAAATTTTTGCAACATAATCCATCATTTGGTCAAATTTTTCCATTACTTCATTATAATCTAGATATTCTGAAGTAATTGATTCATATTTTGGTGTTACTTGTTTTCCTGATATTTCATCTTTACCACCATTTATAGCATAAAGCAATGTTTTTGCTAAATTTGCTCTTGCTCCGAAGAATTGCATTTGTTTACCTATTTTCATAGGAGATACACAACATGCAATACCATAGTCATCTCCTAATGTTATTCTCATTAAGTCATCATTTTCATATTGGATAGATGATGTTTCTATTGATAATTTAGTTGTGAAATTTTTAAAACCTTGAGGTAATCTTGTTGACCATAAAACAGTCATATTAGGTTCTGGAGCAGGTCCTAGATTTTGAAGAGTATGAAGCATTCTAAAAGAGTTTTTTGTAACTAATGTTCTTCCATCAATTCCCATACCACCAATACTTTCAGTTACCCAAACAGGGTCACCACTAAATAATTCATTATATTCAGGTGTTCTTAAGAAACGAACTAATCTTAATTTCATTACAAAATGATCCATTATTTCTTGAGCTTCTTCTTCTGTTATAGTTTTATTTTTTAGATCTCTTTCAAAATATATATCTAAGAAAGTAGATGTTCTACCTAAACTCATTGCAGCTCCATTTTGATCTTTTATAGCACCTAGGTATCCAAAATATAGCCATTGTACGGCTTCTTTGCTATTTTTAGCAGGCATTGAAATATCAAAACCATATTTTGATGCCATAACTTTAAGCTCATTTAATGCTTTTATTTGTTCACTTATTTCTTCTCTTTCACGAATGATGTTTTCTGTTAATTCATCAACATTTAAAACATCTAATTCTTCTTTCTTTTCTTCTATTAATGCATCTACTCCATAAAGAGCAACACGTCTATAATCTCCTATAATTCTACCACGACCATATCCATCAGGAAGACCAGTAATTAAATGAGAACTTCTAGCTAGTCTTATATCAGGTGTGTAAACACTAAATACACCGTCATTATGAGTTTTTCTGTATTTGTGGAAAATTTCATCAACTTCTTTATCAACTTCTCTTCCATAAGCTTTGCAAGATGATTCTACAATTCTTATTCCACCAAATGGCATAATTGCTCTTTTTAAAGGCTTATCAGTTTGAAGACCAACTATATCTTCTAAATCTTTGTCAATATATCCTGCATCATGAGCAGATACAGTAGATATTGTTTTGGTATCTATATCTAAAACTCCACCTTCAGAATCATGTTCTTTTTTATATAATTCTAAAACCTCATCCCATAATTTTTTTGTTTTTGGAGTAGGAGAAGCTAAAAATGAGTCATCTCCTTCATAGGGTGTATAGTTTCTTTGTATAAAATCCCTTACATTTATTTCATCTTGCCAATCTCCTTTTGCAAACCCATTCCATTGTTCAAATTTCATATTAAATTACCTCCTTTAAATTATTTATTTTTTTACTTTTTTTATTATTAACAATTTTTCCGCATAATATAATATCATAACTAAATAATATTAGCAATCAAAATTTTAAATTCTTATATATCATACATATAATTAATATTATAAACTGTTGCAAAAGCAACAAAAAACCAATATTTTAAATATTGGTTTTAAAAAAATAAATATTAAATTATTCTTCTTCTAAATCAGTTTCTACAATTGCTTTAGCAACATTGTATATTAATTTTTGCTTTTCTCCTGAACATCCTTTTAGCAATTCAGCAAATTCTTTATTTAGGTAATTTTCAGAATTACTAGATGCACCGTTTAAAACATATCCTTCTGAAACATCTAATAATCCACATAATTGATTTAATCTTTTTAAATTTATATGTGAGTTTCCTCTTTCAACACGACTTAAGAAAGCAACAGAAATATCAACTTTTTCTGCTAAATCTTCTTGAGTCAAATTTTTTGCAAGTCTTGCTTGTTTTATTCTTTGCCCGATTACTGTATAATCTAAAGCCATTTTTTATCACCTTCCTTTATTCATGCAATTAATATAGCATTTTATGGTTTAAATTTACAGTAACTAAAATATACATATAGAACATATAAGTTAAAAATAAAAAATAAAAAAGTTAAATTATTCCAGAATTTTGTCGAATTCCAAGGATTTTAACTTGAATATAAAAACAAAAAAATAATTTAGAATAATAAAAATAATAATAAATAAAATTATAAAGAAATAGACGACATTAAAATAAAGAGAAAAAACAAGGAAAATAAAGGAAAAACAAGAAAAAATATAGAAAAATACCATAAAAATACAAAAAGTTAATAAAAAGTTACCAAATAAAACAAAATTATGTATACAAAGTTTGATTTTTGGCAAAATATATAGTATAATAAAACCTAGTCGCGTTTAAAAAACAATCAAAAAGGAGAGTGAATATATATTTTAAGCAAAAAATTAAAATACTATACAAAAGAAATTTTTAAGTATTTTAACATTACTATTATAGCTTTTGGTTTAATAATCGCGATAGTCTTAATTAAATATAAGCCAATATATAAAGTAAGTATTTCTGGAGAAGAATTAGGATATGTAGAAAACAAAGAAGCTTTTAATGAAAGTATAAAAGAAAATATATTAGAAAATGACCAAAACAACATACAAGACATTGAGTTAAAAGAAGAACCAGAATACGAGTTAAAGCTTGTTGAAAGAGAACTTAAGACGAATGAAAATGAAATTGCAAAACAAGTAAACGACAACTTAATAATTACTTATAAATATTACGAAATAGCCCTAGATAATGAAAATATAGACAATGTAAACACAATAGAAGAAGCAGAACAAGTAGTAGACAAAATAAAAGAAGAAAACCAAGGAAAAGAACTAAACCTAACTATTGTAGAAAAATATACAAATAATATAGAAGAAATTAACACATCTAACATAGAAATTGCCAAAAATGACATACAAGAAAAAATAAAGCAAAAAGAAGAAGAAGCAAGAATTGCTGCACTTCCAAGTGTAAATGGAATAAAATTAGCTACAAAACCAGTTACAGGAAGAATAACATCAAGATATGGTGAAAACAGCAGAATTAGAAGCTCAAGCCATACAGGATTAGACATATCAGCAACAAAAGGAACACCAATAAAAGTAGTTGCAGAAGGTACAGTTACATGTGCAAAATATAGTGGAGCATATGGTTATCTAGTAAAAGTAGATCACGGAAACGGAGTAGAAACATGGTATGGGCATACTAGCAAAATGTATGTAAAAGAAGGTCAGCATGTATCTGCAGAAGAAACAATCGCAGCAGTTGGCTCAACAGGAAATTCAACAGGACCACATTTACATTTTGAAATAAGAGTAAATGGAGAGCATGTAAATCCACAAAATTATTTATATAATTAAAAAGAAAGGTGGGAATATGTTATATAAAAAAATATAACATAGAAAATGAGAAAAGAAGAAATAATAAAAAGTATAGAAGAAAAAGGAATATCAGGAAAAGAAGAAGAGTTTTTATTAAAAGCGTTTGAAATAATTGAAGCAGGAAAATTAGGAATGTGGAATAATCAAAGAGATATAGTAGCAGAAGTACTAAGAGAAACAGATATAGAAATGCCTTATAATCAAGCTGAAAAATTTCTAAAAAGAGCGATTCAAAAACTAGGAAAAACTCCTAATTCAGGAGAAAGAAGACCAGTAAAAAATGCTATACAAAGCTATATGCAAGAAGAAGGGCTTTGCGAAGAAGGACTTTGCGAAGAAGAACGTTAAAGTAAGTATAAGTTTAAAAAATCAAAAAAAAGAAACAAATCAAAATAGAAATTTGTTTCTTTTTTTAATTATTTAAATTTATAATAAAAATATAAAAAAATGTAACCTTTTTTAAAAAAAGCACATTATAAAAGTAGATATCTAAAACAAAAAGGAGATTTAGATCTAAATTGAATAGAAGTAACTTATTTTTAAAAGATTATAAAATAAATAAAGAATTAAATATAGAAAGACTAGTAAAAGAATATAGTGCATATGTCTACACAATAATCCAAAATATATCAAAAGAAAATCTAAAAAAAGAAGACATAGAAGAAATTATTTCAGACACATTTTATATATTATGGAAAAATAGTAACAAACTAGATAACAATACTAAAATAGGCATATATTTAGCAGGTATAGTAAAAAATTTACTAAAAGAAAAAGTAAAAAAAATGAAAAATACGTTAAATATAGAAGACTACGAAAATACCTTAGCCTATAAAAATGACATATATGAGACATATGAAAATCGAAATAAAATAAAACTAATAGAAAAATCATTAGAAAATATGAAAGAAGAAGAAAAACAAATATTTAAACTATATTATTATTATGGCAAAAAAATAAAACAAATTGCCAAAAAACTAAACATAACAGAATTTAATGTAAAAACTAAATTATTTAGAATAAGAAAGAAAATAAAAAAAGATTTAATGAAAGGAGGATATAGATATGAATAAAAACAAAGAACTAAATAAAATAATTTTAAACAAAGTCCAAAACAAAATAGCTATATCCAACTTTGAAAAGGAGGATAAAGAAAAAATGATTAAAAATAAACGAATAATAAAAATGGTAGCAACATTTGTAATATCAATAGGAATAACAATAGGAGTAGCATATGCAGGATATAACGTATATGAAAAAATATTTAAAGAACCAAAAAAATATTCTTCATATGATGAATTGCTACAAGATATAGAAGAAAAACATGGAGAAAAAGAAATAACAGATGAAGAAAAAGAAAGTAGCATAGATATAAATATAGCAAGAGATACAGCCAAAGAAATGCTAAAAAAACTAGAATATGAAAATGAAGAATTTGTAGAAGAAGACTTAAAAAAGAATTATGTTGCAGGTGCAGATATAGTATATCTATTTTCAACTTCTAAAGAAGCTAATAAAGGAATAGATGTAGCAATAGATAGTAAAAAAGGAAATACAGTAATGTTTAGAGATTTAAATTTAAAATATGAAAATATAACACCAGATACTATAACTAAAGAAGAAGCAACAAATAAAGCAAATGAAATCTTAGAATTATTTAACTTAAGCCAAAATGAATATAAATTAAAAACAATAGAAGTAATGCCATACTATTTTCAAGGAAAAGGAGTAGATATGTGGTATGCAACTTACACAAAGACATATGATGGAGCATTTAACTATTTTGAAAGATTTGAAACTTCATTTATGATTAAAAATGGAAAAGTAATAATAGAACAAGCAACAATAGCAAATGATGACATAGAATTTGAAAACAACCCAATAGTTATATCAAAAGAAGAAGCTGTAAAAATAGCAAAAGAAAAAGATAAGAAGCTAACTGATAATGAAATAGAAAGCATAAACACAGCTCTTGAGATAAGACAAGTAAATTCATGGATATATGTCTTAGAACAAAATGGTGGAAAATATCCTCCTCTAAAACAAGAAGAAGGAGAAAATGGAGAAATAATTTATTATCCAGAATATCAAGTAACTCAAGATATAGCAAGAAAAGTATGGGTAGTAAATATTCATTATAAAAAAGGTGAAATAGATCCTAATAATGAAAAAAAATATAATTCAAAATCAATATTTGTAGATGTGACAACAGGAGAAATAGTAGGTGGAGCTGATGAATCATATTTAGAATAAAAAAAGCGTTATGATTCACAACTAAAATAAACTGCCATTGGGGTATTATTTATATAAAATTTATTCCATTCCTCGGCTCAATACGTAAATAAAGCCCTTCTAAATATAAAATACATGAGCCTCTCGTTACATTCTTCACGCTTCCTCATGTATTTTATATTAAGAAGGGCTTTTATTTACTCCAATCGCATTCGTCATTACATAAATTTTATATAAATAATACCCCAATGGCAGTTTATTTTAGTTGTGAATCGTAACAAAAAGTATAATAAAACCAATAAAATTTTTTTTATTAGTAGTAATTTTTAATAATATATGTTACAATGTTAAAAATATCCATATTAATAATAAAAACCAATATGGGTAAACTAATGAAAAAAAGGAGGTTTTTATGCAAAACATAAGTAATGAAGAAGAACAAAAAGTAAAACAAATGATAGATGAATTAGTAGAAAAAGCAAAAAAAGCATCAGAAGAATATTTAAAATTAGAACAAGAAGATGTAGACAGAATAATTAAAGCTATGTCAATGGCAGGACTAGAACATCATATGGAGCTAGCAAAATTGGCAGTAGAAGAAACAGGGCGTGGTATATATGAGGATAAAATAACAAAGAATATGTTTGCAACAGAATATATCTACCACAGTATTAAATATGAAAAAACAGTTGGAGTAATAAAAGAAAATGAAGAAGAAGGATATGTTGAAATAGCAGAACCAGTTGGAATAATAGCAGGAGTTACACCTGTTACTAACCCAACTTCTACAACTATGTTTAAATCAATAATAGCTGCTAAAACTAGAAATGTAATAATATTTGGTTTTCATCCTTCTGCTCAAAAATGTAGTACAAAGGCTGCTCAAATTTTGAGAGATGCAGCAATAAAAGCAGGGGCACCAGAAAATTGTATTTTATGGATAGAAGAGCCAAGTATATTAGCAACAAGAACTTTAATGAACCATCCAGACGTAAATTTAATTTTAGCAACAGGAGGAACAGGAATGGTAAAATCAGCTTATTCTTGTGGAAAACCAGCATTAGGAGTAGGTCCTCGGAAATGTACCTTGCTATATTGATAAAACAGCAAAATTAGAAACATCTGTAAATGATTTAGTTATGTCAAAAGCTTTTGACAATGGTATGATATGTGCCTCAGAACAAGCTGTATTAGTTGATAAAGAAATATATCAAGAATTTGAAGAACTAATGAGAAAAGCAGGTTGCTATTTTGTAAATGAAGAAGAAAAAGAAAAATTATCAAAAAGTATGTTTGAATACAATGAAGAATATGGATATAAATTAAAATCACATGTACCTGGTCAATCTCCATATACAATAGCAAAAGAAGCGGGTTTTGAAATTCCAAAAGAAACTAAAGTATTAGTAGTATATGAAGAAGGAATAGGAAATAATTATCCATTTTCAAAAGAAAAATTAAGTCCAGTTCTAACATACTATATAGTAGAAAATGAAGATGAAGGAATAGACAAAGCAGAAAGACTATTAGAATTTGGAGGACTTGGACATTCAGCAGTTATTCATTCAGAAAATGAGCAAACAATATTAAAATTTTCAGAAACAATGAAAGCAGGAAGAATAATAGTAAATTCTCCTTCCACTCATGGAGCAATTGGTGATATATATAATACAAACATGCCTTCACTAACACTAGGTTGTGGTTCGTTTGGAGGAAATTCAACAACAGCAAATGTATCATCAGTTAATTTAATAAATATAAAAAGAGTAGCGAAAAGGAGAGTTAATATGCAATGGTTTAAAATTCCAGAAAAAATATATTTTGAAGCAGGTTCAATTGGTTATTTAGAAAAAATGCCAGATATAGAAAGAGCATTCATAGTAACAGATGAAGGAATGGTAAAATTAGGATATGTAGATAAAATTTTATATCACCTAAGAAAAAGACAAAAATATGTACATTCAGAGATATTTAGCCAAGTAGAATCAGATCCTTCTTTTGATACAATAAAAAAAGGAGTAGCAGCAATGCAAAACTTCAGGCCAGATGTAATAATAGCATTAGGTGGAGGAAGTCCAATAGATGCAGCAAAAGGTATGTGGCTATTTTATGAAAATCCAGATGCAGATGTAGAAGGCCTAAAACTTAAATTTATGGATATCAGAAAAAGAACATATAAGTTCCCTAAATTAGGAACAAAATGTAAAATGGTAGCAATTCCAACAACTTCTGGTACAGGTTCAGAAGTAACATCATTTGCAGTTATTACAGATAAAGAAAAAAATAAAAAATATCCATTAGCAGATTATGAACTAACCCCAGATGTTGCAATTGTAGACCCAGATTTAGTTATGAGTCTTCCAAAATCAGTAACAGCAGATACTGGAATGGATGTATTAACACATGCAATAGAAAGCTATGTTTCAAATATGGCTTCTGATTATACTGATGGATTAGCCCAAAAAGCAGTTGAATTAGTATTTAATTATTTAGAAACCGCATATAATGATGGAACAAATAAATTAGCAAGAGAAAAAATGCATAATGCAAGTACAATAGCAGGTATGGCATTTACAAATGCATTTCTAGGAATAAACCATTCTTTAGCTCATAAAATTGGAGCAGAATTCCATTTACCACATGGAAGAATAAATGCTATTTTACTTCCATATGTAATTAGATATAATAGTTCTAAACCAACAAAATTTGTATCTTTCCCAAAATATGAGTATTTCATTGCTGATAAAAAATATTGTGAATTAGCAAGAAAAAATGGTTTAAATGCAGACACAGTAGAAGATGGAGTAAATAGTTTAATTGAAAAAATTAAAAGTTTAAATGAAAAACTAAATATTCCAAAATCTTTAAAAGAAGCAGGTATTGATGAACAAGAATTTTTAGCCAAAGTAGATATGTTAGCAGATAGAAGTTTTGAAGATCAATGTACAACTGCTAATCCAAGATTACCACTAGTTACAGAATTAAAAGAAATTCTACTAGATTGTTATTATGGAAAAGAAATTAAATAACTAAAAAAATATTTTTTTATGCAAAACAAATAAAGTAGTGATAAAAATAAAATCCAGATGCTCCGGGTAATGTAATCAATTTTTAAAATTGGTCCCCCTTTTAAGGATATCCACCAATTTTAAAAATTGATTACATTACCCGGAGCATCTGGATTTTATTTTTAAAACCAAAAAATCAAACTAAAATTCACAATTCTTAGGTGTTCTAGGGAAAGGAATAACGTCACGTATATTTTGCATACCAGTCAAATACATAATTGCTCTTTCAAATCCAAGTCCAAACCCAGAATGAACACAACTACCATATTTTCTCAAATCTAAATACCATTCATAACTTTGAATAGGCATATTTAATTCTTTCATTCTATTTAGTAGTTTATCATAATTTTCTTCTCTTTGACTACCTCCAATAATTTCTCCAATTCCTGGAACTAATAAGTCTACTGCTGCAACTGTTTTTCCATCATCATTTAATTTCATGTAAAAAGCTTTTATGTCTTTGGGATAATTAGTTACAAATACAGGTTTTTTAAATATTTTTTCACATAAATATCTTTCATGTTCTGTTTGTAAATCAACTCCCCAAGATACTTTATATTCAAAATCCTCATTATGTTCTTTCAATTTAGATATAGCTTCATCATAAGTAATTCTAACAAATTGAGAAGATATAACATGATTTAGTCTTTCTAATAAACCAGTGTCTACAAATTTATTAAAAAATTCCATTTCCTCTGGGCAATTTTCTAAAACATAACTAAAAGTATATTTTATCATTTCTTCAGCTAAATCCATATCATCTTTTAAGGTAGCAAAACATATTTCTGGTTCAATCATCCAAAATTCAGCCGCATGTTTTACTGTGTTTGAATTTTCTGCGCGAAATGTTGGACCAAATGTGTAAACATTACAAAAACTTTCAGCAAAAGTTTCAGCATTTAATTGTCCACTTACTGTTAAGTGAGCAGGTTTACCAAAGAAATCTTTTGAAAAATCAACTTGATTATTTTCATCTTTTGGTATGTTGTTTAAATCAAAAGAATTAACATTAAACATTTCTCCTGCACCTTCTGCATCACTTCCTGTAATTAAAGGTGTGTGAACATATACAAAACCTCTTTCTTGAAAGAATTTATGAATAGCATATGAAAATACACTTCTTACACGAAATACTGCATTAAAGGTATTAGCTCTAGGGCGCAAGTGTGAAATTGTCCTTAAATATTCAAAAGAGTGCTTTTTCTTTTGAAGTGGATAACTAGAATCAGATAAACTTTCAATCTCTATATTACTTGCTTGTATTTCAAATGGTTGTTTTGCATTTTGTGTTAACACAAATTCTCCTGTAACTTTAATTGCTGAACTAATAGTCAATTTACAAATAGCATCAAAATTAGGTAAGGTATTTGCAAATACAACTTGTACGTTTTTAAAAAAAGTACCGTCATTTAATTCAATAAATCCAAAATTTTTAGAATCTCTTAGAGTTTTTACCCAACCTTCTATTGTAATTTCTTTGTTTGCAAAATCTTGAGTGTTTTTGTATAATTTTTTAACTGTAATTTCTTTCACTTAGCATTCCTCCAGTTTTATAGTTTTTTCATATTATATGATATAATTTTAGGTTTTTCAAGTATTTTGTTAGAATTTAAAGGTATTTAAGCTTTAAATTAAATAATTTTTAAATTTTAGGAATTATTATTAATTAGAAGTAACAAAAAATAAACACACCTTTTATGTAAAGAAAACATAAAATATAACAAATAAACAAGTATTCACCGATATTATCTCTGATAGAATAAAACAAAAATATAGATAAAAA
>CALXUW010000060.1 GCA_944391795.1 uncultured Clostridia bacterium | reverse complement strand
ATTATAATATTATCCCCCTTGGGCCTTAATCACACGAGTACCAATGGTTTTAGCTAAATCCCCCAAAAGGGAGAAGTGTCCCAGACTGGTCAAAATGTCCAATTGGGAAACGTCCCAAATTGTCCCTCTTATTGCTTTAACCTTAGGTATCCCAGTTCTTCCCAGCTGTTGTATGCTAAATTAATTTTAAAGACTAATGTAGGTTTTGCACCTGCCCTGTTTTTATCTACAACACATGAATAATATCTAACGTCTGGATCTTCTTTTTTTTCTAAGTCATAAAATTTTGTGTCTACTTCTTTTAGAGAATACTCATAGTTTTGCAAAGTGTCTCTATTTATTTGTTTAAATAAACATAGTGTGTCTAAAACTTCTTTTACTGTTCTGCTTACTGCTAAGTCGTTTACGGTTAAGTTTACTGGCAGGGTGTTACTTTCTGCTAATTGCAATGTTGAGCAAATGTATAGGTTAAAGTTTTGTGCTAAATTTGATAGTATTGTTGCTGTCTTTTTTAATTCTTCTCCAATTCCTATATTTGCTGTGTCTGTTTTTAGGGTATCATAGAAAACATATTCTATTTTTTCTTTGTAATAATAATTCATTATTACTTTTTTTAGTTCATCGTTTGTGTGGTCTGTTATATTTATAAAATATATTGCATTATCTATTTGTTCATTAACCCAATTGGTGATTTCTATTGTTTTGTTGAATTCTTCTGATACATCTTGTAATCTTTTTACAAATTCACTTTGAGTTTCATTTTCGTTTTTTAATACAAAACCATTTTCGTCTGTTTCTACTTTTTCTGGGTCATCTGGTCTAAATTTAAATTCTAGTAGTTCTCCTTCTGTTTTAGAAAGTTTAATTCCATGTATTTTTTGTATTTCTTTGTTATTTATTATGGTTGTTATTAAACATAGTCTCATTTTTTCTTCTGACATTTCGTTTGATATTATTAGTACCTTTTTATTAGAAGAAAATGCCACATTTGCTGCTAAATTTATGGTAAATCTACTTTTACCAGAGTTAGAAGGCATTGCAAATGCCATTGTTTCTCCTTTTCTTATCCCTTTAAAAACATTAGTTAAAATTGGAAATGGCAAAGGTAGACCATTAGTTAAGTTATTATCTCCTAATTCTAAAAAAGTTGTTAACCCTTTATTTAAAATTGCTCTTTTAAATTTTCCGGTATCATTTACTTGAACTACTGCATTTTCTACTTCTTCTACAGACATTTTATTATATAATTCATAATTTTTAATATCTACTACTCTATCTTGTATTTCCTTTATTGGTATTTTTAAGTAATTTTTTCTTAAAACAAATAATTTTTTTAATTCAGTGTATATTTCTTCGGCATTTAGTTTTTTATTTTTCACTTCATCTTTTAATGTATTTTTTAATTTAAATGCTTCTTCTGTATCTTTTGAAAAGCTAAAACCATTTTTTGCAACTTCTGGGGTATAGGTTCCACCTTCTGTATATAATACACTTTTATATATATTTAATAGGTCATTGCTTTCAAAAAGGCAATCATCATAAAGGAAATAATATTTAACTATTAATTTAGGATTTGATAATAAAATTCCCATATATGTACGTTCTAATTTTTCGTTTTTTAATTCATCTGGATAAATAGATGATTCTTCATCTTTAGTCTCTTTTTCTTTAGTCCTTTTTATATTTTTTTCTTTTTCCATTTTTCTTGTTTTTGATAATTCTTCTATTTTTCTTAATGCTTCTGTATATTTTCCTTCTTGTAAATCTTCTTTTATACTATCTATTGAAAGTTGATTTTCTCTTGTTACAGGTATTTTATCTAAAAGTTCATATATTTTATCTAAATTCATTTTCATTCTCCTTTGACCTTGTTAATTTCATAATATTTAAATTATATCATTTCACAAAAATTTTCTTTGTCTTATTATTCCTTATTATCTTCCACCGGCCGCCGACCGCCTCCTCCGGCCTCCGCCTCCGCCAGCAGAAAATCCTCCGCCCATACCTATTGAAGAAGAGTATGTTCTAGACATTGATCTACTAAATGAGTGTGAAAAACTACTAGTAAAATTTGTATGCATAACTATATTAATATAACTATAAGTATTTATATTAGTAATTTCATCTATATTAGGATAAACTATTTTTAATTGTTTTAATACTTTATTTGCAATTCCTAATACAGTTGCAAACACTAAAAACTTTTCCCATAAAACTATTTGAGGTACTTCTTTTTCATTAAGTAATGAAAAATCCTCCATGTAATGTTTTAGCCCTCTCCACAAAATACTTTCGTCTATACCTTTTTTAGTAAATACATTTATTCTTGATTTCAAAAGATTTATTACAATTATATCTATGATTGATAATATATATATTAAACCTATAGCTATTATCACTATATAATTTAATATTACTGTTAATAGTATTAATACCAGAGGTGCAGACATTAAAACACCTATATATGTACTTATTTTTTTAGAAACTTTATCATATTTTTGCTTTTCTTCTTTGTTTGCTAATTCTTCTTGGTATAATTTATCTTCTACGTAACTATCAATACTTTTTTTCAATTCTTCTACTTTAGAACTATGACTATCTATATAATTTTCTAAATCTTTCATTGTTATTTCATTTTCTTTTCCACAGGCTTTTTTTACAAAATCAAAAATCATTTTTTCATCTTTTTCTTCTAATTCATCTGCTGTTTCTTTTAATAGTTTTATCTTGATAATTTTTCTTTTTTGATTTATCTCTTCAAATTCTATTATCTTTTTTAAGTTTAAATCTAAAAGTGTAGCAGAAAATATATTTCCTATCTCTATTGCTGAAAATGGCTTTATTTTCTTATTATAAATTGCTAAAGCCTGTGCTGGCGTTGTTTTTTCATTTGGTATATCTCTAAAATATTTTAATTCTTGTGGTTGGTTTACTTTAGGCTTTGATTTTAAATATTTAATGTCTTTAATAATAGATTTTATAATAAAGATATACACTATTATTGATACTATTAACACAATTATTGTTATTGTATTTTGTAACATTATTTGATTTTGCCTTCTTTGGTTTGCTTCATTTGCCCATACGGTTTCCTCTCCTATTACTTGACCTAATATATTTTCATTTGACTTCCTATATATAACTGATACCATATCAGTTGGAAATAATGCTCTAATTTCTACATATTTTCCTCCTGAATTAAAATTGTTTAAGTTAAATTCTATTTTATTTAAATCTGTAACATAAATAGTTCCATTTAAGTCTTGGGTATGTCCCCAAACTTTTATATCTTCTTTGGTATTAGCATTTCTAGGTAAGTAAATAGTTCCTCTTATTTTTCCTATGTCAATTTCAAAATCACTTCCTATAAATTGCCAATATAATTGAGCATAGTCAGCGTGTTTACTAATTGCCTCTGCCACTTTATATGAGATTTTGTATTTTCTCGTTTGCCTACTATTATCAAGTCCAACTCCCCAAGAAATTTCATATGTTTGATAATCTCTTATTCCTGCATAATATGTATCTTTATCTAAATGATTTTTCCAAGTTTGCGTATTAGTAAGATATTTTTCTTGTCCATTTGTTATATCTTCTACTGTTACATCGTAAATTCCTAAAAACTTTGTGCTATCCATTCTAAATGTTTTGTATAATGTATTTGTATTAGATATATTTATATCCCATATTTCAGTTACATCCATGCTTCCATCAGAATTTATTTGAACTTCGAAATCCAAATTATTTAAATATAATTTTCCAGATGCTGCATCTACTTTTGTTTGGAAAAAAAGTATAAAACTTATAGATAACGCAAATAGTATAGCTATTTTTTTTATTATTTTCATAATCTTCCCCCTTTTTTTTAATCATTTTTATTATATACTTTTAAACTTTTTTAAGCAATAGATTTTTTAGCAAAAATGTGATATTATATAATTGCTAATTATTTTTTAATTTAAGGAGGAATTATGGCATTTGACGCAATAGTAACTAAAGCAATTGCAACAGAATTACAACTACTTTCTGGAGCAAGAATAGATAAAATATTTGAACCAGATAAAAACGAAGTAATATTAGGTTTTTATTTAAATGGAATAAATTATGCTTTAAATATTTGTATTGATCCTAAAAACTATAGAGTTAATTTAACAACTAATTTAAAGAAAAATTCTAAAGAAGCTCCTAATTTTTGTATGGTACTTAGAAAACACTTAATTGGATTACATATAAAAAATATTATTACAAATAATTTAGAAAGAATTATCACAATTGAATTTGAAGGTTTTGATGAAATAGATGATATTATATCAAAAAAACTTGTTATAGAACTTATGGGAAAACACTGTAATATAATCTTATTAGATGATGAAAATATTATTATTGATAGTTTAAGACATATTAATAGTGAAAACTCTTTAAGAACCATATTACCACATATTAAATATATTAGTCCTAAAACTGATAAATATAATTTTTTAGAATGTCTTGAATTTAAAGATTTTTATAATAAATTACCTTCTAATATTGATATTTTAAATATTAGTAGCATTATAAGCAGTTTGTTTAATGGTATTTCTAAATCTTTTTTAGATGAGAGTATAAATCAATTAAACATTAAAGAAGTTAATATCAAAACTTTAGAAACTTTATACAATTATATTAATGAAATTATTAACAATACTGATAATCTTAAATTAAAATTTCAAAATATATTCGATGATAAAAAAAATGTAAAAGATTATTTTTTAACAGTATCTAAAGACTATACTCCTTTTAGTTTAAATTTTTTTATTGACGATTTTTATTATAAAAAAGAAACTGCTTATAATTTCAAAACATACAGAGATAGTATTTTAAAAATGATATTAGAAATATTAAAAAAATACAAAAAGAGATTATATAATATTGATGAAAAATTAAAATCTTGTGACAATATGCAAATTTATAAATTATATGGTGAACTTATTATAGCCAATTTATATAAAATAAAAGACAACAACTTAGAGTTTATTACTCTTGAAAATTACTATAATAATAACGAAGAAATAACCATACCTTTAGATAAAAGGTTTAGTGCAAGTTTAAATGCTAAAAATTATTTTAAAAAATATAACAAATTAAAAAATACTCTAGAAGTTGTAACTAATCAAAAACAAGAAACTCTAAAAGAACTTGATTATATTGAAAGTATTGTATATGAATTAGAAAATTGTAAAACAATTGAAGAAGTCTCTCAAATTTATGAAGAAATTTCTGAAAATGTTATTTTTAAAGAAAGAACTAATAAATATAAAAAACAAAAAAACATCAAAGTAAAAAAAACTAATCTTATAAAAAATAAAGAAATATCTTTTAATCCATTAAAATATTCAATTGGTGAATTTACTCTACTTGTTGGAAGAAATAATAAAGAAAATGATTATCTTACTTTAAAATATGCCAATAATTCAGATTTATGGTTTCATACAAAAGATATTCATGGAAGTCATGCTATATTGCTTTTAAGAGATACTAATATTGTTCCCAATGAAGTTTTAGTAAAATGTGCTGAAATTACAGCTTATCATAGTAAGGCTAGGAATTCTTCTAATGCTCCTGTTTATTATTGTTATGTAAAATTTGTAAAAAAACCTAAATTGGCAAAACCAGTTATGGTTATCTATTCTAATAATAAGACTTTTTATGTTGAACCTAAAATTTAATTTAAATTATTGCCTTTTATTGTAAGAAGC
>CALXUW010000059.1 GCA_944391795.1 uncultured Clostridia bacterium | reverse complement strand
TTACCCTCATCTTTTCTAACATAGTCAATGAATGTATTTGCTAATATTTTTCTTATTTTTTATCACTTAACCAATTTTCTTATATAAAAATGCACAAAAATAACCTTAAGCATTTTCATGCTTTTTTAAAAATATGTAAACTATTTACTCTATGCACTTGAAAAACCTAATATTTCACTATCTATAACATACAATCTTTCTCTTATTTCATCTATATATCCAAACTTCGTTATTCCTCTATTTTTAAAATTATGTAAATGTCCATACCCCTTAAACACGACACATCTTAAACTTTAATTTTACATTATTTTACAAGGTTTTATATATTGTCAAACTATCCGCTTCAAGTTTTCCCAAAAATACACCAATCGGACATTTTATAGGTATCCACTTTAACATCTTTTTGTATCCGTTCTAGTATTTTTATATGCAATAAAAAATAGAGTTTTACACTATTGTATAGAACTCTATATTTTATTTAATCCACAGGTAATTGCTAGTATTATTTGGTAACTTTATCTATGCAAGATGTGAGCTATTACTATCTACACTTAGGCCTAATAATTCGGTGTTTAGATTTTTAAAATATGTATGTGCTCTTGTGAAAGCTATCATTTCTGTTGTGCATACCGGAGTAAAGTCTCCGTGGGTGCGAAAAAAATATCAACCATTTTCCTTTATACTCATTTAAGCAAATATCCCCAAAAGTACTTATAGCATTAAAATCCGGTGCTTTTTGTCCGATTTTTACATTTCCGTTCATCATTAACTCATAATCCATAAATAAAACTCCTTTCATTTTATATCTTTATATATTATGATTGGAGTTTATTTTTTGATAATTTATTTATCTTATAATATTAAGACAAAATTTAAGACTATAATTCACTTAATTAGAATTATTCCTCATTTAAAATTTCTATAGCTTCACTTTCTTCTAAATATCCATATTTAACCATTTTTTCCACAACTTGTTTTTGCCTTTCTTTTGCAAGCTCTGGATTCTTTGTAGGTGAATATACTGAAGGAGCATTAGGTATTCCTGCTAACATTATACTTTCACTATCAGTCATTTTATTAGGCTCTTTTCCAAAATAACCTAGTGAAGCTTCTTTCACTGTATAGTAACCATCACCAAAATAACTTGTATTTAAATATAATTCTAAGATTTCTTCTTTCGAGTAATTTTTTTCTATTTCAAATGCCATAAACATTTCTGCTATTTTTCTTGTTATTTTCTTTTCTTGTGTAAAATATATATTTTTTGCCAATTGCTGTGTTATTGTGCTTCCTCCTTCTACAAAACTCATTGCTTTTATATCATTTACAAAAGCTCTTCCTATTGCTATTATATCTATTCCATTATGACTATAAAATCTATGGTCTTCAACCGCTATAACTGCATTTTGATATATTTTTGGTACCTCATTTATTTGAGTATAATTAATCTTTTGCTTAATCTCTTCTACCTTTTGTTCTAGAGGTTCATTTTGTATTGCTTCTTTATACATGTTGTAGCCATTTCCAATTACTAATAGGCCAATACTCAAACTAACTAAAACTATAACAAATATTATTTTTAAAAAAGTTTTCATTTTTATCACTTCCTTATCTATCTATATTTTACTATTTTTCTACAAATTTTGCTATAAAATTACCTTACAGAATCATTACAATTTTGTAAGGTAACTTTAAGTCGTTTTTAAAACAAAACATATACATTACTTTTAAGTTCTAACATAAAATAAAAAATGTACATTACTTTTAAGTTTTAACATAAAATAAATTTATCTTTTATGTTAAAATTATAAATAATGTACATCTTAAATTGTATTTTAATCTCTTCTTATTTACTTAAATATTAGTTTCCATATAAATTCTCTCCTGTGAACAATGGTAAAAAATACATAACATAAGGGTTAATTTCTTTATTTGTAATGATATTTTTTACCCCTTCTAAATTTTCTAATTTTTTCTCTATTTTTTCTACTTTATCTACACTTGTTTCAATAAGATAAGAAGCTGGAAAAATATTGTTTTCTCCCTCATAACCTGATAACAATTCTCCATTATCTTGAAAAATCTTTTTCATTTCTTCTAGTTCATCTTCTTTTGAATTATATGTAATTTTAGCCTCATTATCTTCTTGTAGCACAACCTCTTCTATCTTAGATAATTGATTGCTTGTAATGTCATCTTCTAAATAAACCTCTACTTTATTTGCTACATTGTTATATTTTGCAAACACTAATATATTTATAACTATTAAAATAACTAACAATGTTATTGATATTATAAAATAGATTTTTCTTTTATTAAGTTTCTTTCTAATTTTCTTCAGATAATCTACTTGTTTGTCTTGACTTTCATCTAGTTTTACGTCTTCATTTCTAATTTCTTTTAATTTATTTAAGCAAATATCACAATTCTTTAAATGCTTTTCTACTAATTCTTTTGAAGTATTACTTAAAATTCCATCATTATAACTAAATAATAAATCTTGTACTAAATCACATTCTTTCTTCATTTATTCTTATCCTCCTTTATTTTTTGTTTTCCCCTAAAAAAGATAACCCTTGCCCAATTTGCTGTTTTTCCCATAATCTCAGCTATTTCTTGATAATCTAAATTTCCAAGAATCCTAAGATACATTACATCTCTAGTAATTTCATCTAAGCTTTGAATTCTTTTAAACAACTCTAACTTATCTTCTTTTTTGCATAAATCATCTTCAATGCAATTATCTAAAATCAAACTATCTTCCATATTTTCTAAAGATATCTCTTTATTTTTCTTTCTCTTTTTTGACTTTTGATACCATTTATATTTAGCAATTTGGCAAAGCCATGTAGATATCTTACATTCACCTTTAAAATCTTTTATTCTTTTTACAGCCTCTAGAAAAGTATCTTGTACAATTTCTTCTGTTATATCTTCATTTTTAGTTAGACAAAATATATATTTGTACACTATTCCGAGCATATTTTTGATAAATCTCTTCTATGTCATCCAACAAATTTCCCCCCCTTCCTACTAAATATGTGTCAAAAATTACAATTTCGTTACAATTTTTTTATAAAAAGGGACAATTTGGGACGTTTCCCAATTGGACATTTTGACCAGTCTGGGACACTTCTCCCTTTTGGGGGATTTAGCTAAAACCATTGGTACTCGTGTGATTAAGGCCCAAGGGGGATAATATTATAAT
>CALXUW010000058.1 GCA_944391795.1 uncultured Clostridia bacterium | reverse complement strand
CTTTTATTGATATTTTTGATTGTGATATGTCTGATACTTCTCCATTTTCTGAAATTGTTAGTTCATATCCTTTATATGTTACATTTAAGTTCGTTCCATCTGCTACTACTGTTGCTGATGGGTCTTGTTTTTGTAATTCTTTTTGTAGTTCTTCTGCTTTTTTGTTCATGTCCCAGCCTTCTATTATTGCATCTGGTTGTATTCCTGCATATGCTATTTTTACTTCTTCTTCTATTCCTGATTTTTCTGTTTCTTTTTTTGCATCTTCTGCTTGGGTTAATAGTCCATTTTCTCCTGTTAGCATTGCTATACTTACTCCTGCTAATATTAGTAGTACTATTATTGTTATTACTAGTGCAATTAGTGTTATTCCTCTCATTTTTTCTTTCTTCTTTTTGCTTTCTTTTTTTATTTTATTTTGTCTTATTTTCTCCATTTGTTTTTTCTCCCTTCTTTTTACTTTAGTTTTTACATATTTTATCTTTTTTATGTATTTTTATATTTCTGCTAGCACTATGCTTATGCTTTCTAAGTTTAGACTTTATATTATCTTTTTCTTTTTGTCAACTCTTTTCTTTTTTATTTTTACATAAAAAAGATAGCATTAATAATCATACTTTTTTGTATGATTTATCAACTACTATCTTCAAATTTATTATTTTCATTTTCTTTTTTAATATTTACTAAATATTCGATATATATATATATATATATAGTGCCACAAGGCTTTCAGCAGTTTTCATATTTTGCATTATTTTTTCTCCTCTTTGGTTTTCTTATTTTTTTCACTTTTAGTATAACTTATTCTTTTTTCTTTTTCAAGATTTGTAACACAATTGTAATATTTTTATAATCTGCATTAATAAATTTTATAAAAAATGGTCATTGCATTATTTTGAAAACTAGAGAAATTGTTAACTCACAACGATTTGTATCATCCTCGTACAAATGGTTTACACTACATCAGTATATCATTATCAAACCATAAATGAGATAAACAAGAACATACTTCTTTAATATTATGTGCACAATTTTATTCTTTATTTACTCCAATTTTAAATTTTCGTCCATTTTTTCTAGCCTACGAATGCTACTATTATTTTTTAATAACTGTAATTGTTTCTTAGCAATATTATTCAATTTTACGATTCTTTCACTTTGAGAAATTCCGCTCGTTATCATTTCAGAATTTAAATTTTCAAGATTTGCTAAAACGACTAAATGCAAAATGTCTGTGTAATCTCTAATATTACCATCTAAATTAGGATTGTTATCTCTCCATTCCTTCGCTGTCATTCCAAATAAAGCAACATTTAAAACGTCAGCCTCATTTGCATATACATATTGTTTTTGCTTTTCAGTTAATGTTGGAACAATAAATTCTTTTATACTATCTGTGTGAATGATATAATTAGTTTTAGATAGTTCTCTTTTTACAGACCACTCAATTTTATTTTGATATGATTCGTTTGATTTTAATCTTTCAAATTCTGTTATTAAATATAACTTAAATTCTGGACTTAACCAACTGGCAAACTCAAAAGCAATATCTGGATGTGCGAATGTTCCAATGCTATATCTGCCACCTTTTGCAATAATTCCAATACTATTTGTTCTTTTTATCCATTGTGTAGGTGACATTGCAAAAGAATTTTTCCCGTACTCGGTTTTAATTTGGTCGAATTCGACCAAATTAAAATTAGAATTATGTAATTGTTCCCAAAGTCCTACATAATCAATTGTACTAACTCTTCTTAGCCAATTTTTTACTGTGAAAGATGGATCGCTTGAATTTTGATATTTGGCTAAATCAGTTAATGATATAAAATCTGTTTTATTAATTCTAATAACACTTATAGGTGTATCTTTTACTATTATTTCTGTTTTTATAAGTTCTTTTTTCATAAAAAATATCACTTCCAATCTCTGTAAAATCTGCATATAGTTTAAAACAATTGTTTGCAAAAGTCAAGTGTATTTTCAAAATATATTCAGCTTTTTTATAATTTTCTAATTCTAATCTTAAATTACCATATTTTTCAATATTATATCCTTTTCATATTCCTCTTTTTACAAATATAAATCAGAAATGTCAGTAGTGTCATAAGTGTTAGTGATGTTAGTATGTCAGTGGGGACGGAGAATTTTGACAACATTAGTTTAAACTTAAGTTTTTGAACTAATGTTGTCAAAATTCTCCGTCCCCACTGACATACTAACACCACTAACATTTCTGGCACTACTGACACTTACTAATAGGCTAACAGGCTCACTATCATTAATCTCCTAAATTTATTCCAATATCTCTAGCTGTCTTTACTAAATCATGATCCATTGTTACCTTCCTTATATTACTTTCTTCTGTGTTTCCAGAAACTGCACCTATTTTTTTATTTCTTCCTACTACATCTTCTAAAGATGCATAATCTAGTTTACCATTTTTTATTACTGCTAGTGTTCCAAATTTTCCTTCTAAGGCTAGCTCCATGGCTTTTGCTCCATATTTGGTTGATAGTACTCTATCGAATGCAGTTGGAGTCCCTCCTCTTTGCATGTAGCCTAGTGTTGTGTTTCTTGCTTCTAATCCTGTTAGTTCTTCTAGTTGTTTTGCAACTATTTCTCCGATTCCTCCTAATTTTGTATTGTCTACTCCTGCTCCATTATCTCTTTTGCCTTTTATTACTATATCTCCACCTTTTGGTTTTGCTCCTTCTGCTACTACTACTACACTAAATTCTTTTCCTCTTTTTCTTCTATTTTGTATTTTGCTAGCAACGCTGTTTATGTCAAAAGGTATTTCTGGAATTAATGCAACATCTGCTCCTCCTGCTATTGCTGATTCTAGGGCAATCCAACCTGCATATCTTCCCATTACTTCTAGAACCATTATTCTGTGATGTGTTTCTCCTGTTGTGTGAAGTCTGTCTAATGCTTCCATTGCAACAGATACTGCTGTATTGTATCCAAATGTTATTTCTGTGCATGCTACATCATTATCTATTGTTTTTGGTACTCCTATTACATTTACTCCTTTGCTTGAAAAGTCTCTTGCTGATTTTTGTGTTCCATCTCCTCCTAATGTAAATATGCAATCAAAACCAAAATCTTTTATATTTTGAATACATACATCAGATAAATCCTTATATTCTACACTTCCATCTTCATTTACTACTTTATAGTTAAATACATTTGCATTTGTTGAAGAACCTATTATAGAACCACCTTTTGGTAAGATTCCTTCTGCTTCTCCTTCTGCTGCTGTGCTTAGTTTTTCAAAATTCTTTTTTAATAGACCATTATAACCATCTATTATTCCATAACATTCTATTCCCTTGTTTTCTGCTGTTTTTACAATTCCTCTAATTACAGCATTAAATCCTGCTACATCTCCACCGTTGGCTAATATTCCTACTTTTTTTAACATATTTTTTCCTCCTAGCTTTTGTTTTTTCTTTTATTATTATAACAATATTTATGAAAATTACAACTATTTTTTTGTTTTTTTATTTTAAAAATATTTTTATTCAATTTTTTAACTTTTGCTTTATTTGTTGGTTAGTTATATAAAAAATGATATTTGCTAATTAGATTTTTCATCTTTATTAGCAAATATCATTTGACTTTTTTATTTCCATTACTTCTTTTTCATTTTATTTCGTAGCAATATGTATATTCTCAATCTCAGCCTTCATTTCTCTCGATATTATATTTTGAATTTGTGCAATCTCTTCTTGCTTTATTTCACTTGCTCCAATTATTACATTTATGCTTTCACCATTTACAAATACTACATTGTTTGAAAATCCCTTTGTTGTAATTAAATTTTCACATATCATTATGCTATTTTTTGTTTCATTTATTTTTGTAATTTCTTGCGTAGCACTTTGTTTTTGCGTTTCTAATGAATTTGTGCTGTTTAATACTTTTTCATAAGTTTCTAGCATTTGTGAATACATGGTGTCTCTTTCTAATTTCGATTTTGTAAAATATTCATCATTTGTATTTTGTGCATTTGTTTTAACTAAATCCTCTTTACCTTCTTTTGTTTCATTTTCATTTGTAGTATTTGATTGCTGATTAGTAGTTTTATTTGTGCTATTATCTATTGAAGTATTTGAAACTTCATTTATAGAATTTGTTTCATTAGTTACTACATCATTACTATTTACTAATCTTGCATCTCCTATGTTATTTGCCATGTATGTATCATCTTTAGAAGCCATTTGCATACTTGTTTCTAAGCTTTGTTCTCCGTGTGTTTGTTGTAAAGTTTAAATAACCTGCTGTTATTAGCATTAATACAATTACGTATATTATGATTTGATTTTTTTTAAGTAATTTCATCTTTTATCCTCCTTTTATTATAAATGAACGATTATCTCTAGATATCCTAATTTTTTTAATATTTTATATTTTTATATTATTTAAATCTAATAATATTTTTATAATCTTTTCGTTTATAGATTACTTTATATTATCTTTTTAATTATTAAATGTTTTTCATATTTTAATATGTAAATTTATAAGCTTTAGATATACTTTTATCTTATGTTAATTCATCTCAAAAACTTGTATTTTATGTGTTGGTAATCCCGTTACTGCTTCTACTGCTTGAATTATATTTGTTTTTGTTTCTACGTTATTTGCTCCTTTTGCTGTAATTATTGCTCCTTCTACTTTGGGTTCTATTACTTTTTTGGTTATTGGGACTTTTTCACCATTTTCTTCTTTATATATTATATCTTTTCTAGTATCTGTTTCTTGTATTTTTCTTGTTCCTCCTGAGGTGTCGTTTTCTTCTGTTGTACTTACTTTTGAGTTTTCATTGTACATGGCAACTACTTCACTAGATTCTGAATAATTTATAAATACATTTACTTCTCCTACACCTTGAATTTTTGATAGTATAGTTTCTAAATTTTCTTTTAATTCTTTTTTTTCACCGCTAATTGAATTTTCTTCTATAACATTTTGTGAAAAACTTGATTCGGCAAGCTTTTTTTGTGTGCTATTTTCTTCTTTATTTGTGTTTTTCTTGTCTCCATTTAGTATTATATTTATTATTACTATTGTTATTATTAGTATTATTATGAAAAATACTAGATTTTCAATTTTCTTTTTGTTATTTCCCTGTTTTTCTTCATCTTCTTTATTTATTAAATTTTTTAATTTATCTTTAAACATTTTTCACTCACCCCATATTCATCTATTAAAAATTTTTTTATGTTTTGAATATCTGCATTTGTGATTTTTGTATCTTGTTTTTCGTGGTTTTCTTGATTTTCTTCATCCTTATTTTCTTTATCTTCTATATTTTTTACGTCTACTGTTTTTATTTTTTGCACTTCTACTAATATTTTGTCTTCTATGTTTTGCTCTTCATTGCTTTTTTCTTCATCTTTTTTATTACTTTTTTTAATTGATAGTTCAATTTTATTTATTTTACTTTCTTCTTCTTTGCTTCCTAATTTTGCATCTACTTTACATTTTGTTACATCATAACCTTTCTCAGTTATTTTCTTTGTTATGTCATTTTCTAAACCATCTATATATAGTTCTTCTATTCTTTCATCCATTGAGGTTTGATTTACATTTGTACTTACTTGGTTAGAAGTATAGTTTTCTATATCAATATTATCTAAACTAAACACTTCTTTATTTTGCACAAATGGTGATATTATATTAAATATTATGTATATGCCCATTACAATTCTTATATACTTTTTTGTTTTGTTGTTAGGCAAAAGCATTTCTAAAATAGAAACTATTACAATTGCAAGTCCTAGACCTTTTGCCCAAGAGCTTAAGAATTCTATCATTTTTTATTTCCCCTATCTATACATCATTCCACTATTTGATATTTTTAAAACCAATGCGGTTCCAATTATTAGCATAAATGATATGCTACTTAGTATCCCTAGAAAAATTTTAAATATGTCTCCTATTTGTTCTAGCAGAGAAGTTATTTTTTCATCTGCTATAGCTTGTGTTACAACTGCTAGAAGTTTGTATGTTAATGTGAGGAACGCAAGTTTTATAATAGGCATTATACATATACCAATTACAATAATTACCCCAACTAGTCCTACTGCATTTTTTAAAATTATTCCACAACCTAAAACAGTATCTACCGCATCTCCTAAAATTTTACCTACTACTGGTATTGCTGAACTTACAACTGCTTTAGTTGTTTTGGCAGTAATTCCATCTACTGAACTAGATAATGTACCTTCTAAAGATACTATTCCTACGAAAATTGTTAAGATAATGGTTAAAACCCATACTATTCCTGATTTTAAAAATTTAGATAATTTATCTATTTTTACTTTATCAGTTAGTTTAGATATTACTACTAAACTTGTAAATATTAGTACTAGTGGTATTATTACACTTTGTATTAAATTTCCTACAAAGTTAATCATAAATAATATAATAGGCTCAATTAATCCACTTGTTGCTATACTTCCTGTATACATCATTAAGGTAATTAATAGAGGGACTAACATATTCATAAATGCTACTAGATTTATAGTTGTATCTTGTACTAATTTTACTATTTCTGAGAAGTTACTCATAATTATAGTTACTATTAATATATATTGTGCATAATAAATTAATTTAGAAATATTGTCATTTTCTAAACTTTCACTTATTGATTTTAAAATACTATGTATTACAATAATTGCTAAAATACTTCCTATGGCTTTCATTGTTGTTACAACTTCTTTTCCGAAGTAAATTTAGTATTCTTTTAAATATTGTGGAATTATCAACTTCACCGTTTTATTGCATCATTTAAGATGTCTTTTATGTTAATTCCTTCAAAAAATTCTCCTCCATATTCTTTGGAATCATTTATAAATTCTTGAATTTGGAATTCTTCTTGTTGTTCTTTTAATGTTTCTTGGTTGTTTTCTATACAATATGTATATTTCGAAAATGGATTTAAGATTAAAATTAGCAAAGTACAAAATAGAATTTTTATTACCAGTTTTTTCATTGGTTTCTCCTTAAATTTTATTTTTTAGGTTTTAATTATTTATGGTAATATTTTTAAAATTACTTCCAATAAACTCGATATTATTGGTATTGACATAGCTATTATTATTATTTTGCTTCCTAATTCTATTTTACTTGCTATTGCTCCTTCACCAGAATCTTTGCAGATACTTACTGCGAATTCTGATAAAAAGGCTATTCCTGTTATTTTTAAAAGAAGGCTTATAAATTCACTATTTATAGATGTTTTACTTGCAATTGTCTCTAATAATTGTGTTATCATAGTTAATTTATCTATTACTAATAATAAAATTAAAACACCTGTTAATAAACTTACATATATTGCAAATTCTGGTCTATATTGTTTTAAAAGTATTATTATAATTAGAGCAATTAATGCAATTCCAATAATCTTTATTATTTCCATTTTTCTTTTTAGATATATTTAAAATATTTTTTAAATATATCTTTACTCCTTTTATTTATTTTCATAGGTTAAATATTGTCCTTACTGTGTCAAATAATCCACTTATTTCTTTTATTACCATTGTTAGCACTATTACTAATCCTGCAAGTGTTGTCATCATTGCTTGGTCTTCTCTTCCTGCTCTTACTAGCACTTGATGTAATACTGCTACTAATATTCCTATTGCTGCTATTTTAAATAATAAATTGATATCCATTATTTCCTCCTAAAAAAGTTTTAACATAAGATTATTATTATTGCTAAACCAATTGTGGTTCCTAATTTGCTGTATAATTTTTCGTTTTTTCTTTTTTCTTCTAAAGCTTCTTTTATTTGTTCTTCCAAAAATTTTTGGGTTATTTCTATGCTACTTACTTGTCCTTCTACATCTGTTCTTCCTAGTAATTTTGATAATGATTTTAATACGTATTTGTCCTCTTTTTTTAGGTTTGTTTGTGCTTCTTCTAGTGCTTCTTCCCATGCAATATTAGCAGTTTTTTCTTTCATTTTTTCCTTTGCTAGTTTAAAAATTTTACTTGTATTTTTATTATTGTTTTTTGATATTTCATCAAATATTTCTGGGATTGGGTCATATGTATATTTTATTTTTGATTCAAATATATTTAATGCATTTTTCATTTCTTCTAATTCTTTTAATCTTTCTACATATTTTTTTGATAGATATTTTCCTATTAAACTACATGCTATTAGTATAAAAAATAGCATTAAATATTTTATGTATTTCATTATTGTTACTCCTTGTCCTTTGTTTTTATAATATATTTTTGTTATATTATATTCGCTTCTTTTAAGTTTAGAACTAAATTTTTTATTTTATTTGCATTTTAAAATTTTAATTTAAGAATATAATTTTTTCTATTTTTTTTGTTTCTATTAATCCATTTATTTCTGGATTGTTTTTTATGTCTTCTAGTGTTTTTCCATGCATGGTAAATATTCCTTTTACACCTGAATTCATAGCTTCTTTTATTGCTTGTACATCTTCTTTTGAGCCTATTTCATCACAGGCTATTACTTCTGGGGCCATTGAACGTATTAATAATCTCATGCCTTGAGATTTTGAAATATTTTCTATTACATCTGTTCTTATACCTACATCATTTTGTGGTATTCCTTTGTACATTGCTGCAATTTCTCCTCTTTCATCTACTACTCCGGCATGTTTTTCCATTAAAGTTTAGTTCTTCTATACCATTACTTATATTTCTTATTATATCTCTTAACATTGTTGTTTTTCCTTTTCCTGGAGGAGATACAATTAAAGTGTTTAGAACTTCATTGTTTTTTACATCTATTATTTGACTTAGTATTTTTTTGCTACAATTTATTACTTGTCTTGCTATTCTAAAATTTAGACTAGTTATGTATTTTAAATTTATTACTTTTTCTTTTTCCATTACTGCTGTTCCTGTTATCCCTATTCTGTGACCTCCTTTTATGGTTATAAATCCTTGGCATATTTGGTTTTGGTAAGCATAAATTGAATTTTCGCATATTTTTTCTAGGATTTGCATAATTTCTTTAGCTATTACATTGTATTCTATTAATATATCTGCCCCTCTTATTTTTAGCAGTATTGGTTTATTTACTCTTATTCTAATTTCTTGCAGTTCTTCTGCTATCTTAGGATTTTTTGATATGGTATTTTTTAATAGGTTATATATATTAATTGGAAAAACCTTAAGTAATTCTTCTAAATCTTTCATTTTTTTATTTACTTATATCAATTTTAATTTCTTATATGAAATTTAAAATTTATATAAGTTTTCCTTTCTCATATAATATATTTATAAATTTATTTATCAAGATGTATCTAATATTGCTTCTTTGATTTTTATTTTTTGTTTAATATGTTTATAAATTTATAAAATTTAAAGCAAAATCTTGCATATGACTATTTAATAAATATATAAGTATTTAGTTAAACTTTTATTGCTTTTTTTATATTTTATAATATTCTAAAGCAAAAAAAGAAACATATAATATTATATGTTTCTTTTTTTGCTTTAGAACAAATATATTTTATTTTTGATTAATTACTACTCTATATATTCTTCCTGTTTCTTCATCTTTTTCGAATTCCGCTTTATAATTTAGGTTTACATCACAGCTATCTTGTAATGCTCTTATGTTTTCATCAGTTGCCTCATATTCTTCTCCACCAAAATTTATTTCTTTTATTTGTGATTCTTTGTCAGCTGTTTCATTATTAATAAATATTGTTGATAATAACCCTTTTACTGTTGCCCCTGATAATTGTGTTCCAGCATATACTTCAAATTTATTGTTAAATGTTTCTATTTCTAAATTCGACATTTCATTTTGTGAATTATTTATTGCATTAGAGGCATTAACATATATCATAGCTCGTAATAATGGTCCTGCAACCATTTCTATTAATGGGTTTTCTTCTGGCTGTATTCCTAATTCTTCCATTTGGTCTTTGTTTACTAGAACAATCCTGTCTGAAACTGCTTGCATAAAGCTTTTGTTTGCTTCTTCTTCTAATTCATTTAATACTACTGTGTTTTGACTTGTTAAGTCTTCTATTTGAACTTGATCTACGAATGTTACATTATTTGTATAAATGTATTTATATTGGACATTTTCTCTATTATTAGTAGTATTTTCTTCAGATGAATTTTGTTCTTGGTATTGTGTATTTGGTTTTAAGTTAATTACTATTTCACAATTTTCAGTAATATTTTGATTATTGTTTAATCCACTATATTTGAATATTATATAATTTGAATCTGTTAAATTTATTTTGTATTCTAAATCGTTTTCATTATAGGTTTTATCTATTGATATTTGAGTATCATTATTTTTTATTGATATTCCTGATAATTTCCCATTATTTTTATATACAATTATTTCTAAAGTATCTTCATTTGTAGTATTTTCATTTAATTCATCTATCATTTCTGTTATGTCTCTACTAGATATCTTTGATGAATTTTTTATAATTTTTAGGTATTCATTTATTTTGTTTATTGTATTTTCGTCATCTTTTAATATTTCTAGTAATTTTATTTTTATATTTTTTAGGTCTTGACTATTTAATGATAATTTGTATCCTGTTTTACCTTCTTCTTGGATTTTGCTAAAAATGTTATCATTTAAATTTGTTTCTAATATATCTAGGTATTTACTTTTTATAGTTTCTAGTTCTTCGTTTGTCCATTTGACATTTTCTAGTTCTTTTATTTTGTTTATTCCATCAATTGTTCCGGTCTAAGTCACTTTCTTTGCTTGTGTCTATTCCTAGGTATTTACTACCTACATAATTTGTTTTAAGTCCTACCATTTTTCCTGTTTTTGAATAATTTATTGGGAAGTTTACATCATTTGAATAATTTATACTAATATTTTGTAACTCTTTTGAATTTGCAGTGTCTATTTTACCTTCAAATGTTATATCCATGTTTTTTAAGTATTCTAAGCTTTTTTCGTTTGAAGTTCTACTTGTGTCAAATTTTATATTTCCTTTTGTTTCATATGGTGTGTTTTTTTGTTTTTCAAAATATGATGTTAGGTTTTTATCTATAAACCCATCTTCTTTGCTTATTAATTGCATTGCATATTTTAAAAAAGCTTGTTTGTTACTTTTAAAAATATCTGTTGCTATATATGCATAGGCTAGAGTTGATAGTAATAGTAATATAGCTACTATTATAAGAATTATTAATATTATTTTTTTGCTTTTGTTTGGTTTCATTTTTTATTTTTCCCTTCTAAACTTTAATATTTTTTATACTATAAATAGATAAATAACTTTTTTGTTATTTATCTTTTTTAGTTTTATTCTTCCCAGTTATGATAAATATTAGATACATCATCTAAATCTTCTAGTCTTTCTATTAATCTTTCCATTTTTTCTTGACCGTTTTGGTCTAAAGAAATTGTTGTTGTTGGCACCATTTGAACTGATGCTTCTAAAAATGTTTGACCTGCTTCTTCTAATTTTTCACAAACTTTTTCAAAGTCTGATGGTTTTGTTGTAATTTCATATACTTCATCTAATGAGTTAAAATCTTCTGCTCCTGCATCAATTGCAAGCATCATTAAATCATCTTCTGAAAGTGATGTTTGTTCTTTTTCTATTACTATTACACCTTTTTTGTTAAATAAGTATGATACACATCCTGTTGTTCCTAGGTTTCCTCCTGATTTGTCAAATGCATGTCTTACGTCTGCTGCTGTTCTGTTTTTATTGTCTGTTGCAGCTTCTACTATTATTGCAACTCCGTTTGGTCCATATCCTTCATATGTAATTTCTTCGTAGTTTTCGTTGCTTGATGAAGCTTTTTTTATTGCGTTGTTTATTGTGTCATTTGGCATGTTTGCTGCTTTACATTTTGCTATTACGTTTTTTAGTTTTGAGTTTCCTGCTGGGTCTGGTCCACCTTCTTTTACTGCTATTAGAAGTTCTCTTCCTAATTTTGTGAATATTTTTCCTCTTGCTGCATCTGCTTTTCCTTTTTTTGCTTGTATGTTGTGCCATTTACTGTGTCCGACTCATTTTTAATTCCTCCTTCTCAATTTTTTCAGTATTTAAGCCACTTTCGGCTGTTCTATCATATAAACTATCTCGTGAAATTTCTTTATTGTTCTTTGCCCATTTATATAGGGTTTCGAGGTTCTTTACCCAACGAATTGTGCCAAAATTGTGCCAGAAATTTCAGATTGTTTTTTATGTAAATAGATTATTTTGTTGCTAAATTTATCCAATTTTAAACAACACTACACGTATTGTATCATATTTTTTTTATTTTGTGTAGTGTTTCACAAATATTTT
>CALXUW010000057.1 GCA_944391795.1 uncultured Clostridia bacterium | reverse complement strand
TCTTTTTCTTCTTCTTTTGAATTTGTTATGTTTAGTATTAAGACTTTTTGTTTTTGCTCTCCTATGTCTTTTATTTCGTTTGCAATTATTGTGGCTTCCTCATCTTCTTTGATGCTTAGTCTTCCGTCTACGATTACTATGTTTTCTTCCATTAGACTTTTTCCTGCATTTATGTAGGCATTTTCAAATACTATTATTTCTGCTACACCATATAGGTCTTCTACTGTTACAAATGCCATTATTTTATTGTTTTTGGTGTATTTCTTTTTTATTGATGTTATTATTCCTGCATATTTTACTCTTTGTCCATCTACATACTTTGGCTTTTGGGGTAGGTTTGTAATTCCTTCTTCTATTGATAATTCTTCTATTGTCATTTGGTTTTCTATTTGTTTTAATTGCATTGAATTTATGTTGGTTAAAGTTTCTATTTGGTGTCTTAATTTTTCTAAGGGATGTCCTGATATGTATATTCCTAGCATTTCTTTTTCTGTTGATAATAGTTCTTTGTTTGATAATTCTTCATGTTCTTCAAATTTGTATTTCATTTCGTTTAGTTCTTGTTTTTCTTCTTCACTTCCTAAATCAAACATTGATACTTGTCCTTGGAAACCTTTTTTATTTCCACTTTGTATTACATCTATTATTCCTTCAAATGAAGCTAAAAGTGTTGCTCTTGTTTGTTTAAATTCGTCAAATGTTCCTGCTTTTATTAAACTTTCTATACATTTTTTGTTTACTGCTTCATTTGCAACTCTTTCACAAAAGTCTGTAAAGCTTTTATATGGTCCTTTTTCGTTTCTTTCTTTTACTATGTTATCTACTGGAACTGTTCCTACATTTTTTATACTTCCGAAGTCCAAAACGAATTTTTCCGTTTTCTACTGTGAATTTTGTGTTACTTTTGTTTATTTCTGGTTTTAGTATTTCTATTCCTAGTTCTTTACATTCGTCTATATATTGAGGGATTTTGTCTAAATTTCCTAGGAAACTGTTTAATGTTGCAGCCATGAATTCTGCTGGGTAATATGCTTTTAAATATGCAGTTCTATATGCTACTACCGCATAACATGCAGCATGACTTTTATTAAATGCGTATTTTGCAAATTCGGCCATTTCGTCAAATATTTTATTTGCAGAATCTTTGTCTATTCCATTTCTTACACATCCGAGGAACTATTACATTTCCGTTTTCATCTACTTGTCCATTTATAAATATTTCTCTTTCTTTTGCCATTACATCTAGCTTTTTCTTTCCCATTGCACGTCTTACTAAGTCTGCTCTTCCGAAGTGAATATCCTGCTAGGTCACGAACTATTTGCATTACTTGTTCTTGGTATACCATACATCCATAAGTTACATTTAATATTGGCTCTAGGCTTGGGTGTGTGTATTCATTGTGTCCTGGATTTCTTTTTCCTTTTATATATCTTGGTATTTGATCCATTGGTCCTGGACGATATAAAGATACTCCTGCTATTAGGTCTTCTAAACAGTCTGGTTTTAATTCTTTCATAAAGTTTGTCATTCCTTGTGATTCGAATTGAAATATTCCACAAGTTTTTCCTTCTTGCCATAATTTATATACTTTTTGGTCTTGCATGTCTTTATCAAATTCTACATCTATTCCTCTATTTTCTTTTACTAGATTTATTGTATCTTGAATAACTGTTAATGTTCTTAAACCTAAAAAGTCCATTTTTAAAAGTCCTAGTTCTTCTAGTGTTGTCATTATATATTGTGTTGATATTTGATTATCTCTTACATATAAAGGTACATATGTATCTACTGGTTCTTTTGTAATTACTATTCCGACAAGCGTGTGTTGAAGCTTGTCTTGGCATACCTTCTAACCCCATTGCTATATCTAATACTTTTTTTACTGTTTCATCTGTTTCATATAAGTTTGCTAATTCTTTGTTTTGTTCTAGAGCTTTTTTTATTGTTATATGAAGTTCATTTGGTATCATTTTTGCTAAAGTATCTGCTTCTGAATATGGTACATCTAAAACTCTTGATACATCTCTTATTACCATTCTAGCTGACATTGTCCCAAATGTAATAATCTGTGATACGTGGTCATGTCCGTATTTATTTGATACATAATCTATTACATCTTGTCTATGTTCATAGCAAAAATCTACGTCAAAATCTGGCATGCTTATTCTTTCTGGGTTTAAAAATCTTTCAAAAAGCAAACCATATTTCATTGGGTCTATATCTGTTATTTCCATAGCATATGCAATTATTGAACCTGCTCCGTGAACCACGTCCTGGTCCTACTGGTATATTATGAGTTTTAGCGTAGTGGATGAAATCCCATACTATTAAAAAGTAATCAACATATCCCATTTTTTTGATTACTTCTATTTCATATTGTGCTCTATCTAATATTTCTTTACTTGGATTTTTTCCATATCTTTTAATAATCCCTTCATCACATAATTTTTTAAAGTAATCGAAGTGTGTTGCAAATTCTTTTGGCACATCATAGTTAGGAAGTATTGTATGTCCAAATTCAAATTCTACATTACATTCATTTGCTATTTTTACTGTATTTTCTATTGCATCTGGAAAGGCTTTAAAGTATTCTATCATTTCCTCAGGTGATTTTATATATAGTTCATCTGTGTCAAAACGCATTCTATCTATATCACTCATTCTTTTACCTGTTTGGATACATAATAAAACTTCGTGATTGTAGCTGTCTTCTTTTTTTAGGTAGTGTGCATCATTTGTTGCAACTAGTGGAATGTCTAATTTTCTCGCAAGTTGTATTAGTTTTTGATTTGCTAATACTTGTTCTTTTATTCCATTATTTTGTATTTCTATATAATAGTCATCTCCAAATACTTTTTTGTGCCAACTTGCAATTTCTTCTGCTTTTTTAGTTTCTCCATTTAATAAAGCTTGGTTTACTGCTCCTGCAAGACATGCACTTAGACAAATTAGTCCTTCATGATATTTTTCTAATACTTCTAAATCTATTCTAGGTTTATAGTAATAACCTTCAACAAAACCTATTGAAACTAGTTTGCTTAGGTTTTTATATCCTTGGTTGTTTTTGGCAAGTAAAATTAAATGATTGTATTTATTATCTATGTTTGGTTCTTTATCAAAACGTAAGCGTGGAGCAACATAAACTTCACATCCTATAATTGGTTTTACCCCTTCTTTTTTACAGGCTTTATAGAAGTCAATTGCTCCATACATAACTCCATGATCTGTAAGGGCAATAGCGTCCATTCCTAATTCTTTTGCTCTTACAGGTATATCTTTTATTCTGTTTGCTCCATCTAATAAACTAAATTCACTGTGTATGTGTAAATGTACAAAATCAGACATTTCTTTCTCCTTTTTTCTTATTGCTTAGGTAATGCTCTTATTTCATCTTCTTGTTTTAAATCTTTTAATAATCTAAACCATTCTTTTATTTTCTTTACATTTGCTTTAACATCTCCTAAGAAGAATGAAACACCAAAGCTAATTATTAGTATAAAAATAGAAATAACTGAATTTATATTCCATCCTAAAGTACAACTACTATTTAAAACATTTGGAATTATTGATAAAAATAAACCAAATATTATTGAAAATGTTCCAGTATAAAATCTTTTAATTAATTTGTTTATTAAAAATGATATTACTAATGCTCCTATAACTAGTCCAACCCCTGCTGGTATTAAAACTTGTAAATTAAAATCTGCAAGTGAACCTACATATAGTTCATATAATCCTAATGAAGATAATATTACAGCACTATCTACTCCCGGAACTATTGAAGAACCTGCAACCGCTACTCCTAATAATACTGATTGAAAGATATTTGGATTAGTTATTGTAGGGAATAAATTTTTATTAAAATAAAATAAACTAAATCCTGCAATTGCAGCTATTGCTATTAATATATAATATTTTTTGCTAAATCCTTCTTTTTTTACTTCTTTATAGAATAAAGGTATAGTTCCTAAAACTAAACCTAAAAATGCAAATCTTGTGTGCATTTCATAATTTTCTAATAGAAAGTCTACTACTTTACTAAATAATATTACACCTACTCCAAATCCTAAAAATATTGGAAATAAGAAAACTATATTTTTTTTGAAATTTTTAAAAATTGTTCCTATTGCATCTATTGTTTTTTGATATAATCCCAAAATTACTAATAATACACTTCCACTTAATCCTGGTGCTATTCCACCTATTCCAACTATTAATAAAAAAAAAAAATTTAACATACTTTTCCTCCATTTTTAATTTGATAATTTGTTATTTTTTACTTTTATTAACACTAAATATTATATTACCATATTTTTTACTTTTTTTCCATAGTTTGGGGGAATTTTTTTATATTTTAAAATAATTTATATTGTTTTTTTTCTTAAATTTTTATATAATAATATTATAAGTATTTTTAGAAAGGGGTTGTTATTTTGGATAATAATGAAGTTATAACTCAAAATAAAATTTTTGGTAAAACTTTCTTTTGGATGTTTTTAGGACTTTTAGGTTCTGCAATTATAGCATGGTATACATATTCTTCAGGATTATTTGTAGATATCTTATTAGGCGATTATTTTAATATTTTACTTATTTTAGAACTAATCGTTGTTTTTGCATTTAGTCTTTTGTTTAGGAAACTTTCTCCTACTATAGTTCGGCATATTGTATTTTGTCTATAGCATGATAAATGGTGTTACATTATCTGTAATCTTTGCTGTTTTTGAGCTTAGCTCTATAATTTACCTTTTTGGAATTTCTGCAATAATTTACGCCATTTTAGCATTGATTGGATATAAGACTAATGCTAATTTAAGTTCTTTTGGACCATATATTACTGTTTTTCTTATTGCTGGAATTGTACTTAGTATAATAAACTTATTTATAGGAAATTCAACATTAGAAATATTCTTAGATTGGTTTATACTTATTTTGTTTATGGGTATTACAATTTATGATATTAATAAAATGAAACTTTTACAACAAGATCCTTCTTTAAACAGTGATAAAATATATATTTATTGTGCTATGCAACTTTATTTAGATTTTATTAATATTTTTCTTAGAATATTATCTATTTTTGGTAAAAGAAAAAATTAATTTTTATATGAAAATTTTATATGTAAAAGAGATCTTATTACTTTAAATAATATAAATAAAAAAAGAACTTAAATTATTTTAAAAACTCTAAATAATTTTAAGTTCTTTTCATTTTTCTATGCTTCTACCCATATAGATATAGACTTTGCTTTTACTTTAAAATTTCCATAGCCTTCATTATCTATTATTATTTCATCTTCACAATTTCCTAGACTGTCTATAAATTTTTCTCCTGCATATTTAGTACTAATAAACATTCTTTTTTGTGTATCATATTTATTTGATATTAGGACTGCTAAGCCAGATTTTAGATGTTCATCATCCCCCATTCTTGTCCATCCTATAACATTTGGATTGTCTAAGTAATCTACTTGCATTCCATAGGCCTTTTCTTTTCTTAATTCTATTAAGGTTTTTAGGTCTTTTGTTGGTGCTATGTTATTATTAGGTATTCCATAATAATCACCATAAAAAACACAAGGATATCCTGTATCTCTTAATAAGATTAGTGCATATGCTGGTAATTTGAACCAATTGTTTATATAACTTTCTAAGCTTTGTCCGTATTTGTGTATCATGATTATCTACAAAAGTTACTGCTTTACTTGAATTTTCTTTTACTAGTGTATGATCAAATATTTTTGTTAGATCGTAGTTTTCATCTTTTGAGGCATTATATAAATTATAATGTAATGGTACATCAAATAGTGAGATTTTACCTTCTGTTTCTTCAATATATCTATGTAATTTTGATACATCTCCACTCCAATATTCTCCTACTGTAAATAGCTCTTGTTTTGATTCTTTTCTTAGTGTTTCTATCCAATTTTTATAAAATTGTGCGTTTATGTGTTTTACAGCATCTAGTCTAAAACCATCTACACCTGTTAATTCTAAATACCATTTTCCCCAATTTAAACATTCTTCTACTACTTCTGGATTTTTAAAGTCTATATCTGCTCCCATTAAATAATCATAGTTTCCAAACTCTTCGTCTACTGCATCACTCCAGTTTTTATCTTGAAACTTGAATATTGCATGTTCTTTTGTACTATCATTATAATCAATACCATCAAAATCTGTCCAATTCCATTCAAAATCTGAGTATTTCTTTTTTCTTCCTGGAAAAGTAAATTTGGTTGCAACTCTTACTATTTCTTTTCCTGATATTATTTCATTGTGATTTCCCCAGTCTACTTTGCTAGCTGGAATGGTTTGTAACATGTCTGCTCCCATTTTATGGTTTAAAACGATATCTGCATATGCTTCTATTCCATTTTGATTTAGAACTTGTATACAGTTTAAATATTCGTCTTTTGAACCATATTTGGTTTTTATAGTTCCTTTTTGATCAAATTCTCCTAAATCATATACATCATATACTCCGATATCCAACTTCATCTTTTCCACCAATTCCTTTATATGCTGGTGGAAGCCATAATGCTGTTATTCCAATATCTGCTAATTCTTCAGCTTTTTTAGAAATATCATTCCATAAATTTTGATTACATTTCATATACCATTCAAAATATTGCATTATTATTCCATTTATTTTTTTCATTTTTTTACATTCCCTTCTTGTCAATTATAAATTATAATAAATATATTTTTTTCTTTTAAAATTATTTAATCTTAAATACCTTTATTTGACAAATAATAATTATGTGCTATTATATAATTGTTTTATTTATAAGTCAACTAAAAAAACTAAATAATAAAATTTAATTTATAAGGAGATGAGTTTATGGATTTTGTTTTTGAAAGAAAAATAAATTATTATGAAACTGATAGAATGGGTGTTGTTCATCACTCTAATTATATTAGATTTTTAGAAGAGGCTAGATGCTTTTGGCTAGATAATTTTGATATGCCTTTTTTAGCATTTGAAGAAAACAATGTAACTATTCCAGTTTTGAGTGTTAATTGTACTTATAAAAAACATGTTACTTTTGGTGACACTTTATTAATTAGAGTTTTTGTAAAAGAATATTCAGGGGTAAGATTAACCATTGGGTATGATGTAAAAGATAAAAAAAATGGAGATACTGTTATTATTGCTGAAACTAAACATTGTTTTACTGATAAAAACTTAAAACCTATCAATTTGAAAAAACATTTGCCAGAGTTTAGCGAAAAATTTGAAGAGCTAAAAATTAATAAATAGTATATTTTAGTATATTTTTTTAAATACTTTTTTAGCATTTAGATTGATTTTATTAATTAAAATTTTCTTTAGTTTTATTAAAGATAAGTTTATTTTCCATTTATAAAAGTAAGATATAAAAAAACCTAAGAAACTCTTTCTTAGGTTTTTTATATATTTTTTTATTACTTTTAAAAGCTTCATATTCAGGATAATGATATTTTTTAAGAATTTTACTTATTTTTTACCTCTTATTTATTAAAGTATCTTTTTAATAGTCCTTCAAAACCTTTTCCATGTCTTGCTTCATCTTTGCACATTTCATGAACTGTATCATGTATTGCATCATATCCTAATTCTTTTGCTCTTGTTGCTATTTCTTTTTTACCCATGCAAGCTCCATATTCTGCTTCAGCTCTTAGTTCAAGATTTTTCTTTGTATCAGGATATACTATATCTCCTAATAATTCTGCAAATTTTGCTGCATGTTCTGCTTCTTCTAGAGCATATCTTTTGAATGCTTCTGCAATTTCTGGATATCCTTCTCTATCTGCTTGTCTACTCATTGCTAAATACATTCCAACTTCTGTGCATTCTCCTGTAAAGTTATCTTTTAATCCTTTTACTACTTCTTCATCTAACCCTTTTGCTACACCTATTTTGTGTTCATCTGCATATTGTTTTGCTCCATTTTCTTTTCTTTCTTCAAATTTATCTTTTGGTGCTCCACATTGTGGACATTTTTGGGGAGCTTCTTCTCCAAAGTGAATATATCCACATACTTTACATACATAAGCTTTCATAATTATTACCTCCTAAACTTAATTTATGGCTTTATTATATATTTGGATATATTTTTTGTCAATATGCTGTTTTTTATATAAATATTTTGCACAAAAGTAAAAAAACACCTTTAATTTTTTGTATATTTATGATACAATACAGTAGATTTTATAAAAAAATGTCAAAAGATAAATTTAGGAGGTAAAAACATGGAATTAAATAGATGTAGTAGATGTGGGAGTTTTTATGTATCTGAAGGGAATGTATGCCCTAAATGTAGTGCAAAAGATGGTTTTGAGTTTTCTACATTTAAAACATATGTTGAGGAAAACGGTTTTAATGTATCTTTAGATACTATATCTGAAGAAACTGGAATTTCTACTAAAAATTTAAATCGTTTTGTAAATTATGATGATTTTAAACCTTACAAAAAAGATTTTAATGATAATACTTTAAAAAATTTATCAGATAACTTAAATACTAATTTATATTTTAATGGATAATTACTAAAAACGAAAGGATTTGAAAGAATAATGAAAAATGTTTTTAATACACTAGAAGAAAGAGGATATATTGAGCAAATGACACACCCAAAAGAAATTAAAGACCTTTTTTCTAAACAATCTGTTCCTTTTTATATAGGAATAGATCCAACTGCAGATAGTCTTCATGTAGGTCATTTTGTTTCTTTAATGGTTGCAAGTCATATGCAAAAGGCAGGTCATAAACCTATAATTTTAGTAGGTGGAGGAACTGCTTCTATTGGTGACCCTTCTCGGAAAAACTGATATGAGAAAAATGATAACAAAAGAGGTTATAGAACATAATGTTGAATGTATAAAAAAACAAGTAGAAAAATTTATTAGTTTTAAAGGTGAAAATGCAGCAATTATAGTTAATAATGCTACTTGGCTTTCTGATTTAAAATTTATAGATTTTATTAGAGAAATAGGTAGCTTATTTTCTGTAAATAAAATGCTTGCTGCAGAATGTTATAAACAAAGACTTGAAACTGGTTTAACATTTTTCGAAATGAGTTATATGCTAATGCAATCTTATGACTTTTTATATTTATATAATAAATATGGTTGCAAACTACAAATGGGTGGAAATGATCAATGGTCAAACATCATAGGTGGAGTTGAATTAATTAGAAAAATAGGAAAAGATGACTCTTTTGGACTTACCTTTAAATTACTTACTACAAAAGAAGGTAAAAAAATGGGTAAAACTGAAAAAGGAGCTTTGTGGCTAGATCCTAATAAAACTTCTCCTTATGAATTCTATCAATATTGGAGAAATATTGAAGATCGGAAGTGTAGAAACTGTTTTAAAAATGCTTACCTTTTTACCTATTGAAAAGATTAATGAACTTTGTTCTTTAAAAGATGAAAAAATAAATGAGGCAAAAAAAATAGCTGCTTTTGAAATTACTAAGTTAATTCATGGTGAAGAAGAAGCAAATAAAGCATTAGAAGCCTCTAACGCTTTATTTAATGGTGAAGGAAGTTTAGAAAATATGCCTACTGTTAAAATAGATAATACAAATATATCTATTTTAGATGCAATTATTATATGTAAAGTTGCTCCTTCTAAAGGACAGGCTAGAACTTTAATTAATCAAGGTGGTATTTCTTTGAATGATGAAAAGATTTTAGATGTTAATTATGTTCTTTCGGAAAAAGATTTTTCTAAAGGATATGCTATTTTGAAGAAGGGAAAAAAGGTATTTTATAAGTTAGAAAAATAAAGATATATAAACATTTCTTAAATTTCTAAAATACATACAAATAGGTAAATAAATGAAGTAAATTATAGTAATAGTATGTATAAAATCTAGTATGTGGGATTTAAAAAGGTCCTCTACTAGATTTTTTATTATCTACTTCTTTCAACTATTTCCACAATATCTGCTATATATTCTCCTATAACAGGTATATTTAACGTAACAATTTTTTGTAACAAAATTACTAATATGGCTGTAATTATAGTTACACCTATACCAATACCCACACCTCTAAAAATACCTGCTAGCAAGTTTCTTTTTATAATTTCTTTTTTACTTCCGAAAATATATGTCCACTCTGCTACATTTCCTTCTTGTAAAGTTTTGTTTAAGTTATCTATTGATTTTTCTAATAAATTTAATTTTTCTTTTTTATTTTTTCCAAACATAAAAAATCCACCTTATTATATGGTGGATTTTTTTGACTTCTTTTATTCTCTTTTTTTAGTTAATTATTTATTATATTTTCAAGGATTCCACTATTTTCATTATTTACCGTATTTTCAGTATCTTCGGTGTTTACTAAGTTTTCACTATCTGAATTTTGATTTTTTTGCTCATTTTCTTTGTCTTCTTGTTCTTTTAGCTGTTCTAATGAGGTAATTAAATCTTGCATTTTTTTAATGTCTTTTCCCATCATCTCCCAATCGTTATTGGTTAGTGATTGGGTTAAATTATTATTTGCTTTTATAATTGATTCAATCAAACCTTCTATGTCATCAGTATTTTCTACTTCTATATCTACTGCATATTTTGACAATAAATTTTCTAATGCTTGATTTAAATTATCTCCTATTGCAACTTTATTTCCTGAAGCTACAATTACTTTTTTAAGTATCGGTACTTCTGATTCGTTTAACATTGTTTGATAGATTGGCTCTATGTATAATAATGTGTTATCTATAGGAACTATTAACATTTGTTTTGTAAGTCTTGTTCCTGTTGTATTTATTGCTTCTAATTCTTTTGATATTGCCTCATCTTCTTCTATTTGTTTGTCTAATTGCATTGGACCGAATATGTTACTATCTTCTGAAAATTTATAAAGTTTTAATTCATTTGCTATACCATTAGTACTTCCTACTAGATATGAAATTATATTTTGTTTTTCATCAGGGGTATATACTTGTACTAGTCCAAATTGTTCTCCTTTACTTGTTTTTAACATTGTATAATATGGTTCCATATATGTTCCTGTTGATTTTGTTGATCTTGAACTATTGTATTTTGCTATATCCCATAGGTCATCTGCTCTATATAATACATCTGGTTTTACATTGTGATATATTTTTAGAATTTCAGCTTGTACATTGTATAAAAATTCTGGATATACAAAGTGACTTGATATATCAGTTGGTATTTCTTCGTCTATATCTACAAATAAATCTTTATATATTTTTCTATATGCCATTGCAATTGGGTCTGTTCTGTCTGTTATGTAATATGATATTGTTCCATCATAACTATCTATTAATACTTTTACAGAGTTTCTTATATAATTTATATTTTCTTTTATTCCATCATGCTCAATTGTTGTATATTGAGAATATGGATATTTATTAGATATTGTGTAAGCATCAATTACCCAAATTATTTTTCCCTCATCTGTTATTACTGTATATGGATTTTCGTCATATATTATATATGGAAGTGCTTTTTTGGCTCTTGTAATTATTTCTCTATTTATTAATATTTTGCTATCATCTGTAATTTCTCCTGAAAATGCTAAATTTAAATCTCCTTTTGTTATTCCTAATATTAGTCTATCTAAAAATCCTAGTTGTAAACCTGCTTTTCCATTGTATGTTGAAACATGGTCAGTTCCATTTTCGTCTGTGTAATCATATTCTTGTTTATTTTTAGCATTTGTTGCTATTGTTTCTTTGGTTTCTAAACCAAAGTATATACGCGGTTCTGAAATGGCTATTTTTTGGTCATTTCCAGATACATCTTTTTGAATATATTCTACATTTCCTGTTCCGTGTACTTTCTGAGGCTGAAGCAATTATTTCGCCCATTCCGTGTGTGTATTCATATGTTTTATTACTATATGTTCTTCCTGAATTTGTTATTTCTCTTGGTGCTAAATATACTAATTTATCATTTCCATTTATTTCGTATTTTGCTAAATTAGCACTTCTATATACGAAATATCCGGTTCCTGTTTGGCTGTCTTGCAAAGTTTTCATAACTGCATCTTTAGTTATTATTGGTATATTGTTTATTACATTATTATTTTTATTTATTTCTTCTTCTGTTATTGTTCCTGAATTTTCTATATTTTCTTCTTCTATATTTATATTATATGCATTTTTTGTACTTTCTATATTTTTTGCTATATATTCTTTTTCTTTGTCTAATTCGTTTGAGTTTACAAATATAAAATCAAATAATACCATTACTACAAATAATACTACTAGATATGCTGGAATTACTACTAGATTTTTTAGTACTTTATTTGTTTTTCCTTCTTTAAAGTATTTTATTGCTCTAAATGCAAATATTACTATTATAAATGCAAATATTACATATCCCCACAATTTTACTGTAGCTTCTGTCATTCCTGCTCCTATTATGTTTACATCTTCATTTATTGTTAGTATATTTCCATATAGGATATTTTGTATATTTAAAATTGTCATTATTGCTATTCCGATTATAATTAATTTGATGTTTCTTATCATTTTTTTAGTAAATAAACTTTCTTTTAGCATTTTACCATCTATTCCATCGAAATACATATTAAATACAATTACATAGTAAATTGCTGTATATATTGATAATCCTACAAATATAACTGTTATATATAATACCAATGAATCAATTAATGGTTTTAAAAACATATAATATGAAATGTCTAATCCAAATATTGGGTCTGGAGCGCCACCAAATGCTGTGTTACTTATTGCTAACATTATTTGTTGCATTAGTACTGTTGATACTACAATACTTACTATTGCAGATATTACTAATGCTAATGATTTGTTTAAAAGTTTTGGCATTGGTTTGTTTTCTTTTTCAAAGAATGGTTTTAATCCTTTTTTTATTCCTTTATTTGTAAAGTATATTATTATGTATAATATAATAAAGTTTATAGCCATTATTGTATATCTGTAAAATAAGTTTGTGAAAAATACGCTTGTATATTCTTCACCTAATTCTAGGTATTCTAAGTAGCTTCCTCTTAATTGTATGTAACTGATTATTCCAAATATTAATACAAATAGAAGTACTAAAATCATTCTTCTTTTACTTTTTTTATTTTTTTGCTCTTTTTTTGACTCAGTTTTTTCTTCTGGAGTTTCTTTTATTTTTGTTTCCTCCATTTTTTCTTTTTTATCTTCTTCCAAAGTACTACCTCCTTTATATAATAGCTTTTACAAAATCTTCAGAATTAAAGATTTCCATATCATCTATTTGCTCCCCTACACCAATAAATTTTACTGGTATTTTATTTTCTTCTACTATTCCAATAACTACTCCGCCTTTTGCTGTTCCATCTAATTTTGTTAGGACTATTCCTGTTATATTTGCTTCTTCTTTGAATGCTTTTACTTGAGATATTGCATTTTGACCTGTTGTACCATCTATTACTAAAAGTACTTCTTTGTCCGCTTCTGGCATTTCTTTATTTATTACTTTTTGTATTTTATTTAATTCATCCATCAAATATTTTTTGTTATGCAATCTTCCTGCTGTATCTACGATTAGAACATCCGCATTTTCTTCTCTAGTCGTTTTTATTGCGTCATAAACAACAGAAGCAGGATCTACTCCTTCTCCTCTTTTTACAATATCAGCATTAGATCTCTTAGCCCATATTTCTAATTGTTCTACAGCAGCTGCCCTAAATGTATCTGCAGCAGCCACAACTACCTTTTTTCCATCTTTTGAAAGTCTATTTGCTATCTTTCCAATAGACGTAGTTTTTCCAACTCCATTTACTCCTACAACCAAAATAACAGAAGGTTTAGTATCTAAATGCAAATTAATATCTGTTACATCTAATATTTTTTGCATCTCTTCCCTTAGCGCTTGTTTTACCTCTTCTTCATCTTGTATTTTTTCTTTTTTAATTCTTTCCCTTAAACTTCCTATTATCTTAGTTGAAGTTTCCACTCCTATATCTGACATTATTAATATTTCTTCTAATTCATCTAAAAAATCTTCATCTACTTTTTTAAAATTTTTAAAAACACTACTTATTTTTTCACCAAATGATTCTTTTGTTTTATTCATTCCTTGTTTCAACTTATCAAAAAATCCCATCTAATCTACTCCTCACAGTATAAATAATGTCAGTGGGGACGGAGTTTTTTGACATACTTTTATTAATTTTGATTTTCACTCCATTCTCACTGCAAAAGTTTATTATATTATACCATGCTTTTTTACAATGTCAATCGGGACGGAGTTTTTTGACACATTTTTAGTTAGGATTTAATAATAATTTTTAAATTTGCTGAAATGTTTAATAACAGAAATAAAATAAAATTTTTATTGTTAAACAAAAAGTAAACCACCCAAAATATAAAATGTTTTTGGGTGGTTTTTTGGAGATTTAGTCTCCCTAAACTAACTATCATCAATCCCCGAATAATACTCGAACCAACCAGCATTTGGTTTTGGGCTGAGTTACGAAACGATCTGGATCGTATTCATAGAAAAACCCTTCGTTTCCTTGCTCATTTGTAATGCTTTCGTTGGTTTGGCTATAATAATAGCCTTCGGGAAGATTTAAATCCTCCCCTTTGATGTTGCCCAAAATTGTTTTGGCCCGATGCTCTGTTTCGGATTTTAATGTTGGATTGAGCTTAGTAAGCTCATCCTTCATTTTTTCGACGGTATTCTCCATATTGTTGAAAATCCTCCTTTGTGTACTCACACTTTGCGGTTTTTGCTTGCCTCCTTTTGGAGTAATGCTTATAATTATATTAAATTTTTAGTAAAAAGTCAATTTATGCAAAAACAGATTTGTAAATTTTTCTTTTTTTCTATATTTTGATTTAAAAATTATATTCTTTGCATATTTTACTAGATTCTACAAAACTAATGATTTTTTTCGTTAATATAGTGTAAAATATTTTTCCTAAACTTATTTTTCACTAACAGTAAACCTATCTACTTTAAATGTTAAAAATTTTATCCTTTAAGTATTTCAAAGAGAAACGCCTATAAATTGACGTTTCTCTTACATCTAAAAATACTTTTCATTTGGAAATTTTGTACAACTCACTTTTTTATTTAATTATTTTAAAAATTTATAAACGAATATTTCACCTAAAATAGTTATAAAATTAAAAAATATAGACTTGGGATAAGATAATTAAATATTTTGATTTAAAATAAAAATATTAACACTAGTTAAGTCTTAAAATTGTATTAGAAAGAATAAAATAATGTGAAGGTATAATGTCTAAGCAGGTTATATACCTTTTGATTGGTTTGATACAGGTGAAAATATTCGTTATTTAGATTTATATATAATACATTTATTTTATATACAATATGGTATAAAAATTTTTTATCAAATAACTTAGTATTTAAATTTCTTACGAATAGTAATTAAATAATAGTAAAAATATATAACATAATTAGAAAGAATTAAAATTAAGTGAGTTGAAATAAGACCTGCTTTTTTTAGTTACATTACTTTTTAACTTTTGTACAATTTTCTAATTGTTTCTCTATTTAAATTTAGTTTCTCAGCTATTTTCCTTAATGAGATGTTATGCTTTCCCTTTAATATCATTAGTAATTCTCTTAATATTTTTCTATTTGTTTTTAAATCGGTTTCCTTTATATTATTTTTTATTAAAAAATCTGTTATAAGGTTTGTGCACTTTTTCATTTCATCTTCATCAATATCTAAAAATTGATAATCTTCTTCTATATTATCATTTTCGATTTTTTTATAGTTTGAATAAGGGTATTCATCTGGTTTTGTACATATACCTGCTTTTACTGGATTATTATGTATATATCTTATGCAATTATATAGATGCTTTTGACTATAAATCCCTTCTGATTTATATCTATCTTTAAATACATAACCGACTCTTCCATATTTTGTGTTATAGTATCTTCCGTATTTTGTATTTAGCCTTTGCATATATTTACTTAGTTCACTTATATTTTGTGTCTGGATTAGTATGTGTGCATGATTATTCATTATGCAATATGCTATAATTTTTACATTTTGTTCTTTTGATATATTATATATTGATTTTATATAATATTTTATGTCTTCTGAATTTTGAAATATGTAACTTTTATCGATTCCCTGCGTTATAGCGTGAAAAAAAGTTGTTTTTATATGATTTCTTGGAAATCTTGGCATTAAATACCTCCTTTGAAATAAATAGTTTATAGAAATAAAAAAATATGATATAAATATTTATTATTATATCATATTTTGTTTTAGAAATTTGTCATATTTTGGTTTTTTTCTTAATTTTTTTAAAATTTTTAGGTATGTTGTCAAAATTCTCCGTCCCCGTTGACACCGTTGACAACATTTGTTGACATTATTAGTATTAATTTGGAGCGATTTAGTAGGTTATTTGCGAAAAAATCGCCTATTTCTCATAGTGTTCCTCCCACATTTTGCTCAAAAAAATTCGATTAATCAACTGATAATTCAATTATACTTGTTTATTAATAAGATTGCAATATCTTTTGTATTAAAAATACTATTAGTCTTTGAACAAATATGATATAATATAATACAATAAAATAAATAATTTTATACAAGGAGAAATAATGAAATTATCAAATAATGATGAACTTATCAAATTGAAAAGTATAAATATCAATGAAACCGAATTTCAATATTGTAATAATGTTTTATTAGCTTTAGGATTAACTGAAAATTTTATCTTGTTTAACAATCACTACTTTTTCGGATTTAAGGATATTGATGATCAAGTTGTTATAAAGCACAAATTTGAAGGTATTTCAAGACTTTTTGACTTTTATTTAAATAAACTTTATAAAAAATATAATCGTGAACATCTAATTATAGGGTTAGGTGGAATATATTCAAAATTAGAACAAATTAGAATTTTGAACTCAAATTTAAAATTAGAGCAAATTAATGGTGCTGAGCAAATAAAAGATATATCGTATCCTTGATCTGTTGCAGATTTAATGGGTAGAAAAATAAAATACATAATTGAGACTACAATATTAAGAGATAATAGAAAATCTTATCCTTTTAGTTTTAACAATTATGATTATAAAAGATTTATAATCTTGTTATATTACTATTCTATATTTACATTTTATTACTCAAGAGAGCATTTATCAAAAGATTATGAAAATGGTGTAGCAGATTTCTATATATTTTCAAATGATTTAGAGCCAATTTGCACGCTTATTCAAAATCAAGTTAATAGTACAAGTAAAACTAATTCATTTATTAACTATGACTCTGGAATAGGGAATACTACTAATGCAGAATTTAATGAAGCATTTTATTGTGAAAAAGGAATTTCTTTTGATAACTTCAATAATCTGATGAATGGATTTATTGAAAGTTCAGATAAGAAAAATTTAACTAAGAGCAAAATTTCAAAAGAACAATTAGATTTAATACTATTAGAAACTTATCCAAATATCAATCTAGATACTTTCCATAAAGAATGTATCTTAAATAAGTTTAACATAGAATATGATGAGGAAAATCTATATAAAAATAATAGTAAGCATAGATTGGATACAACCCCTATAATAGATATTGGAAAAGATTATTATATAATAGTAAAGGGCTTTATTATTAATTGTAAAAATTATTGGAACAATGTTCATTCAATAGGGTTAACTCCATATGTTTCAGAGAAGAAGGACAAAATACTATTAGCATCCGAAAAAATCGTAAATAAAATTGCAAAGGGGTTTGAAAAAGATGTAGCTAAAATCTTTAAGAATGTTAATCCTGATGTATATATATATACTAATAAAAAAACTAAGGATATATTTTTAAGAAAAAATGTTCCTCAAAATGAATGGGATATTATTGTAGCTGATATGAATAAGCATATTATATTTAATGTGGAAGCAAAATTTTTATCAACTTCATTGACAGAGTCCGGTTTATCAAATGATTTAAAAAAATTTGTTGGAAACTCAGATAAAAACTATGTAAAAAAATTCGAGAAGCGAATATCTATAATAAACGACAATTTAGATGATTTCATTTCCTTTTGCAATGCTGATAACTCTTATAAGATAGAAAATATTATGGTTGTTTCAAAAGTTATTGACCTTAATATTGAATCACCAGAAAGAAATTTTAAAATAATACATTATGCTGGATTGCAAGAATACCTATTAAATACATACTATAAAACTTAAGTACTATAAAGTTGAATAGCCTAGAATTGAAATTCCAGGCTATTATTGAATGACTTAGAGCTTCGAAAGTTTTCTAAGTACCACTCATAAAGATTATATTACAAACTTATAATTTTTATACATTAAATCCCATTATTCTTAATATATCATTGATATTAATTGAATTTAATTTCT
>CALXUW010000056.1 GCA_944391795.1 uncultured Clostridia bacterium | reverse complement strand
TTCCAGATAAATTATTAAAAAATCCTAAAATGAAAATTGTTCTTAGAGTATGGGGTGGAATTTTTATAATAGTTGGAATTTTATTAATTGTTTTCTCAATTATTTAATAACAAATTACAATTAGTTTAAATAAAATATTTGAGCATTTACTTGGATATTTAATGAAATAAATTAAAATTCTTTTTATGTTCGCTTGTTTTTAGTTGTAAATTATTGTAATATAATAGCAACCTTTCGCTTGAAAGGCTCAGTCTTTTTATTAAAGGCTGAAAGGGGGTACTACATATGTCTATCGGTGATGCAATTCTTTAATAAGAACGGAAAATATTCTATGTGGTCAAGATAAAAGTTGATTTTCCTATACAACAAAAAAGTATGTGCATTCGCGGATACACATACATTCTACAAATATCTATCGGTATTAGACATTCTTATTATGTACTTAAATAATAACATATTATTAATGTAAATGTCAAATGAAATTTCAAAAAAAAAGCCAATAATTAAGAGCTTCTCTCAAAACTAATGACCTTTTATATGGAGCCACTTCCCAGATTCGAACTGGGGACCCTCGCATTACAAGTGCGATGCTCTGGCCAGCTGAGCTAAAGTGGCATTTATTAAATTGATGTAAATAAAAAAATTGGTGACCCCGACGGGAATCGAACCCATGTCTCCGCCGTGAAAGGGCGATGTCTTAACCGCTTGACCACGGGGCCATATATGTAAAGAACTAAATAACTTTATTATTTAGTTCTTTTGGTGAGCTATCCGCGACTCGAACGCGGGACAACTTGATTAAAAGTCAAGTGCTCTACCACCTGAGCTAATAGCCCATATTGCGTAACATTCATAACGCCTTTATATATTACAATATTTTTTTATAAAAGTCAATACTTTTGTGAAAAAAAAATGTCTTTTTTATGAATTTTTTATTTTTTGTATATTATTATTAGAGTTTTGTATTATTTTTTATGAAAAAAATTTACAAAACTCTAACTAAAAAATTTAAGCATTAAGTTTTTCTAAAATATCTTCTACATCTATTCCATGAACATCACAAGCATCTTCTAATGTTTCCATTTGAGATGCTGGACATCCTAAACAATGCATACCTGCTTCTAATAATATTTCTGCTTTTTCTGGTGATTTTTCTAATAATTCACCTATTTTTGTATTTTTATCAAATTTCATTTTAATCCTCCTTTTTTTATTTAAAATTTTAGTTGTTTTTTTAGCTTTGATTTTTTATATTTCATTACAAATTAATGTCAATATTTTTATATATAGTTTAAAAGCAATGAATTTTAAAAGCTTTTATAAATTTTATCATAAAATCTTAAAAAAGTATAGACAAATCAAAAAAAATATAGTATTATTATTAAAAATTGTAAGGCGGTGATTTTATTTCTAATTTAATTAATCTTTTTTTTCTAACTTTTATTATATATCTTTTAATCACTTTATATTCATTATACACATTTTTTGATATTATATTTTTTCACAATATGCAAGGAGCAAAATTAAAAATCAAAAAAAATTTATTACAATAAAGGAGGCTTTGATATTTCTATAAATTTTAAAAGAATTTTATTTTCTGTATTATTTTTTTTAATTTCGAGCTATTTAACCATAAAAACCTTTTATCCAATTTATACTGCAAAAGAAATTATTATACCTTATGGTTTAAAACCTTTTGATATATGCAGTAAAAATCGGCGAGTTATGGGAAATTATAAAAATCACTTATATTTTTGTATTCTCCTTTTCTAATTTTATCCTAAGTAATTTTATTTATTCAAGATTTTTAAATAAATTTAAATTTTTTACCCCTAAAAATAATTTAAAAAAATTAAATAAAAAAACAAAATACTCTTCTAATAACAAAACTGATTTAAAATTATTAATTGGTTTTGATGAAAAAACAAATACAAAAATATATGTGCCTAGGTCAGGATTATATCAAAATTTTTTAATTACAGGAACAATCGGCTCTGGTAAAACATCCAGTGCTATGTATCCTTTTACTAAACAGCTATTAGAATTTAACTTTAATAATCCTAAGCAAAAAATAGGTATGCTTATTTTAGATGTAAAAGGAAATTATTATAAACAAGTAAAACATTATACAGAACAATTTAATTTATCTAATGACTTAATAGTAATTGAATTAAATTCTAATATATATTATAACCCTTTGCATAAACCTAATTTGAAACCCCAAATTTTAGCAAATCGTTTAAAAACTATCCTTTTACTCTTCTCGGAAAATAATACAGAATCATATTGGCTTGATAAGGCTGAACAAATTTTAAGTGAATGTATCAAATTATGCAGATTATATAATAATGGTTATGTTACATTTTTGGAATTACATAAATTAATCACAATTCCAAATTATTATAAAGAAAAAATTGAAATTTTAAGAAATTTATTCATTTCTTCTAAATTTTCTCAAAAACAAATTTATGAATTAAATTCTAGTTTAGATTTTTTTCAAAAAGAATTTGAAAATCTAGATTCTAGAACTAAAGGAATATTAATTTCTGAAATTACTAGAATCACAAATACTTTTATCTCTGACTTTGATGTAATGCAAACATTTTGTCCCCCTAAGGAAAAACTTACATTTACAGGTTTTGATGATGTAATTAATAACGGAAAAATAGTGGTTTTAAATATGAATATCTCTCAATACACATTACTTTCTAGAATTATTGCTACATATTTAAAACTTGATTTTCAAACTGAAATAATGACAAATCTTTCAAATGACATTTCAAAGACCACTGCTTTCATATGTGACGAATATGATAAATATGTAAGTAAAACAGATGGTGAGTTCTTTTCTATGAGCAGAGAAGCAAAATGTATAAATATTGTTAGTACCCAAAGTTATTCTTCTTTAAAAAACACTTTAAAAGATGATTCACAAGTAAAAGTAATTATACAAAATTTAATTAATAAAATTTGGTTTAGAACAGACGACATTTTTACAATAGAAGAAGCTCAAAAACAACTAGGGAAAGAAGAAAAAGAAAGAATATCAAAAAGTGTATCTGAAAGTGCAAAAGAAACACGTTTTAGTTATATAACAAATACATTAAATTCAGAAAATTCTAACATATCTGAAACTTTTAGTACCTATTTACAAAATGATTATATATATGAATCAAATTATTTTACTCAAAATTTAGAAACATTTACTGCCCTTACATTTTTATCTGATGGAAACAAAATTTATCCACCACAAAAGTTAAAATTGTTTCCACATTTTAAATAACTTTGGTAAGGGAAAATATTTTATTTTCCCTACCAAAATTATATATCGAAAGGAATGATAACATATTGAAAAAGAAAAAAACATTAATTTTTTTTATAATAATATTATTTTTTATTTTCGTTTTTTCTTTTAATTCTTCATCTTTTGCTTGGGGTGACCCTGAAATTGTTTCCAAAATTAATTCTGCTTTTGAAAATATAAAAGATTGGATTATAAAAATATCTACCCCAGCTGCTGCTGTTGCTGTCGGTACTGGTGTTTTTATGAAAAAATTTAGTTTCGGGGATGAAGAAAAAATAAGAACTGGAAAAAAACTTATAAAAGGTGCTTTATTTTCTTATGGATTCATTTTAGCAATTGATTTAATCTTGTCTGCTATAAAATCATTAATTGGTTAAGGAGGTATTTTGGAAAATACAAATAATATTACTCAAATTATTATAGATACTATAAATAGTATATTTGAAACACTTTTTTCTTCTATAGATAATAATTTATATTCTGTTTTAGATGAAGTTACATTTATAGGTTCTGATATTTTAAATGATAAAAATTTTGAAAATATTTTTGGAACTGCTACATCTAATGGTATTTTATTAATTGCAAATTCTTTATTAATTGCATTTATTTTATATTATTCTATTAGATATTTAATGGCTCATCTTACATATACACAAGTGGAAAATCCATCTAGTTTTATTATAAAATTAATTTTATGTGGTGCTTGTATGAACTGCTCATTTTTTATTATACAAAATATTTTAGATTTAAATTATAATATTTCTTTTGCAATTAGATCTTTGCGGAAAACATCTTTTTCGGAAAAGAAATTTGTTTTTCTACTTTAATTAATATTATTAATTCTAGTTATTCAATTGATACAAGTTCAATTAATATTTTTTCTTTAGATGGTTTATTAAAAAGTGTTTTAAGCATTTCTTTATTAAATTTAGTCTTTTCATACTCTTTAAGATATATATTAATAAAAGTTTTTATTTTACTTACCCCATTTTCATTTTTATCCTTGACTACTAACTCAACAAGTTGGTTTTTTAAATCTTGGTTTAGAAGTTTATTTTCTTTATTATTCATCCAGATTGTTGTATCAATTATTTTGCTGATATTATTTTCTATGGATTATTCTTCTTCTGATTTATTTACTAAATTTGTTTATGTAGGTGGAATTTATGCTTTAATAAAAGCTAATTCTTTTGTACGTGAATTTATTGGTGGAGTTTCCACAAATATTTCCCAACATGTGAAAAACTTTTCTAGTTTTAAAAATTAATTTTTTTAAGGAGGTAAATAATATATTTTTATATATTATATAAAATTTTATGAAATTTATTTTTCCACAAAATTATAATTTTAAAAATAAATTGTTCGGCGTATTAGATTATTCAACTTTGTTAATTAATGTTTTATGGGACGGATTTATTTTTTTATTAATCAATTTATTATTTCAAGATTTAAGCTTTAAAATATTTATATTTATTACTTTTTGTTTTCCTTTATTGCTAATTAGCTTTTCAGGTATTAATGGAGAAAATATTATATATATTTTTTCTTATATGATAAAATTTATTTTTGAACAAAAATTATTTCTTTATAAAAAAAATTAGTTTATATATAGTAATTTTTATTTTACTAATAAAAAAATATTTTTATATATAATCCTTGAATTTTTTGTCTAAAAAAGTTATAATTTGAGTTACAATATTTATATCAATTTAGGAGAGATTAAAATGAAATTAGAACAAAATGAAAAACCACTTTTATTTTCAGAAACAACCATTCCTGATATATTTTTTTCTGAATATTTATCAAATTTACCAGGAGATTTTTTAAAAATTTATATGTATATATTATTTTTGTCTAAATATAACAAAGATATAAAATTAAATGATTTATCTAAAAAATTAAACATTCCATTAAAAACTATTCAAGATGGAATTAAGTATTTAGAAGAATATAAATTAATTACCAAAAAAACTACCGGATATATTATTAATGATTTACAAGAGCTAACTCTTCATAATTTGTATACCCCAAATCTTACAATGTCTAAAGAAAAAGTCGAGCAAACTGCAAAAAATAAATCAAGAGCAAAAGCAATTGAACATATTAATAATATGTATTTTCAAGGAATTATGGGTCCTTCATGGTATAATGATATTGATATATGGTTTAAAAAATATAATTTTGATGAACAAGTTATGATTGCATTATTTGATTATTGCTACAACCGCAGTGCTATGCACAGAAATTATGTACAAACTGTAGCTGAAGCTTGGTCTAATAATAATGTAAAAACTTGGAATGATTTAGATAAATATTATGAAAAACAAGAAAGTTTAAATAAATTAAAAAAATCTATTGCCAAAAAATTAGGTAAATATAACGGTTTAACACAATATGAAGAAGCATATATTGAAAATTGGGTTTTAAATTATGGTTATGATATGAATATAATTGAAATTGCTTTAAAAAGAACTACATTAAGACAAAATCCTACATTTGAATATATTAATAATATTATAAGTGATTGGCATGAAAGGAATTTAAAAACCCCTTCCCAAGTAACAGCGTTTTTAGAGCAACGTAAAAAACAAGATAAAAACACTAAAGAATTAAAATCACAAGTATCAAAAGCAAATTATGAACAAAGAAATTATGATAATTTAGATTTTCTATATGCTAATAACTTAAAAAAGGAGGATTAAATGTCAAATGAAATTTTAAATTCTTTATTAAAAGAATATTCTAAGAAAAAATTAAAAGCACAAATAGATTTAGATAATAGAAAAAAAGATTTATATGAAAAAATACCTAGACTTATGGAAATTGAAGATGAACTTAATTCAATTGGTATTTCTACTGCAAAAAATATTTTAAATAATAATAGTAGTGATAATTCTTCAATATATTATTTAAAAGAAAAAATAAATAAATTAAAATTAGAAAAAGAAAATATTTTAAAATCACATAATATTGATGTTAATTATTTAAAACCTTTTTATGAATGTAATATATGTAATGATACTGGATATGTTATGGATTCTAATTATAAAACAAAAATGTGTAGTTGTTTAAAACAAAAATTATTAGATATTTCTTTTAATAAATCTAATATGTCAAATTTAGATAAAGAAAATTTTTCTACTTTTAATGAAAATCTTTTTTCTGATGAAACCGATCTTTCTAAATATCATTTTAATATTTCTCCTAGATCTAATATTAGAAATATTAAAAAACAATGTATAAATTTTGTAGAAAATTTTGATGACCCTAATTGCAAAAATTTATTATTTACAGGCAATACCGGTTTACGGTAAGACTTTTATGTCAAACTGTATTGCAAGTGAATTATTAAAAAAAGGGAAAACTGTACTTTATCAAACAGCGCCTATACTTCTTGAAAGCGTAATAGATTATAAGATGAATAGACAAAAAAATTCATCTTTAGATAATATATACGAATCTTATTTAAATGTCGACTTATTAATTATAGACGATTTAGGTACTGAAAGCTTAAATAGCATGAAATTAAGCGAATTATTCACTATTTTAAATACTAGAATTTTAAACTTAAATAAGAAAATTACTAAGACAATTATCTCTACAAACCTAGGGATTAAAGACATTTTTAATAATTACGAAGAACGTATTCGGTTCTAGAATTGCAGGGTTCTATGATATATATTATTTCTTTGGAGATGATTTAAGGTTTAAAAAATAATTTTTTAATTTAGTTTTAAATTTTAAAAAAAATTTTTTAATTTAAAATTTTTATATAGATTTAGATTTAAAATAAAAATTAAAATAAAATTTAAATTTAAATTTTATTTTAATTTTTATTTTTTATTTTAATTTTTATTTTTTATTTTAATTTTTAATTTTTTATTTTTTATTTTAATTTTTAATTATTTATTTTTTATTTTAATTTTTTATTTTTTATTTTAATTTTAATTTTATTTTTTATTTTAATTTTATTTTTTATTTTAATTTTATTTTTTATTTTAATTTTATTTTTTATTTTAATTTTATTTTTATTTTTATTTAAATTTTATTTTAATTTTATTATAAAAAAATAAAAACCCATTTTTTATTTATGAGTTTTTATTTTTTTATAATTTAATTTTTAATATCATTATGTTCATCTACTTCTGGAGTTAATGTTTCTATACTTACAACTTTTCCACCATCATTAGTTCTCATTAATGTAACACCTTGTGTTGATCTTCCTAAAACACTTATATCTTTTACTTTTAATCTAATAATTGTTCCTGTATCTGTAATTAGCATTACATCATCTTCTTGAGTTGCAATTCTTACTCCTACTAATTTTCCTGTTTTTGGTGTAATTTTGTAAGTTACAACACCTTTTCCACCTCTCATTTGAACTCTGTATTCATCTAGTTCTGTTCTTTTTCCAAATCCATTTTCTGTGATGGCAAGTAGTGTCGCCTTTCCTCCAGAAATTACTGATTCCATTCCAATTACTTCATCATCTTCATCTATTCTTATTCCTATTACTCCTTGTGATACTCTTCCAATAGGACGTACATCTTTTTCATCAAATGTAATACACATACCATTTTTTGTAACAAGTACTACATTATCTTCTCCATCTGTTAGTCTAACTCCTATTAATTCATCATCTTCTTTTAGAGTAATTCCTTGAAGTCCTGTCTTTCTTGTAGAATCATATTCTCTTAATGCTGTTTTCTTAATTAGTCCATTTTTTGTTGCCATTAATAAATATTTTCCTTCAGCAAAGTTTTGAATTGGAATTACTGCTGATACTTTTTCTCCTGGGTCTAGGCTAAGTAAATTAACAATAGCTGTTCCTTTAGCAGTTCTTCCTGCTTCTGGTATTTCATAGCCTCTTAATTTATATAATTTACCTTTATTTGTAAAGAAAAGAATTGTATCATGAGTTGAAGCTGTAAATATTTGTTTTACAAAATCTTCTTCTCTTGTTGAAATTCCAGTTATTCCTTTTCCTCCTCTTCTTTGACTTTTATATGTATCTATTGGCATTCTTTTTATATAACCAAAATGTGTTAGGGCAACTACTGTTTGCTCTTCTTTTATTAAGTCTTCTACATCTATTTCACTTTCTTTTGCAACAATTTTTGTTTTTCTTTCGTCTCCAAATTTTTGCTTAATTTCAATTAATTCTTCTTTTATTATTTCATATACTAGTCTTTCACTATTTAAAATATCTCTTAAATGTGCTATTAATTCCATTAATTGATTATATTCTTCTTCTATTTTTTCTCTTTGCAATCCAGATAATGTTTTTAATCTCATATCCAAGATAGCTTGAGCTTGAATATCAGAAAGTCCAAATCTTTCCATTAATCTTTCTTTTGCATCATCATAAGAAGAACGTATTATATTAATTACCTCATCTATATTATCTAATGCTATTTTTAAACCTTCTAATATATGAGCTCTGGCTAAAGCTTTGTCTAAATCGAACTGTGTTCTTCTTAAGATTACATCTTTTCTATGGTCTATATAACAATCTAGGCATTGTCTTAATGTTAATATTTTTGGCTCTCCATTTACTAAAGCTAGCATAATTATACCAAATGTAGTTTGCATTGCAGTATGTTTGAATAATTGATTTAAAACTACTTGTGCATTTGTATCCCTTTTTAATTCTATTACTACTCTTACTCTATCTTTTCTATCTGATTCATCTCTACATTCTGAAATTCCTTCTATTTTCTTTTCTTTAGATAAATCAGAAATATTTTTTATTAAATTAGCTTTATTTACTTGATATGGTAATGAAGAAACTATAATTCTTTGTCTATTTCCGCTCATTTCTTCTATATTAGTTTCTGCTCTTAATGTAATTTTTCCTTTTCCTGTTTTGTATGCTTGTTTAATTCCTTCTATACCTAAAATAATTCCTTCTGTTGGAAAATCTGGACCTTTAATAATAGAAAATAAGTCTTCATCTGAAACTTCGTCTTCATCTATTATTTTTATTATCCCATCTATTACTTCTGTTAAATTATGAGGAGGAATATTTGTTGCCATACCTACTGCAATTCCTGATGAACCATTAATTAAAAGTGCTGGTATTCTTGCAGGCAATACCGTTGGTTCTTGTAATCTATCATCATAGTTTGGCATAAAGTCAACTGTATTTTTTTCAATATCTGTTAGCATATATTCAGAAATTTTAGACATTCTAGCTTCAGTATACCTCATAGCTGCTGCTCCATCCCCATCAACTGAACCAAAATTTCCATGTCCATCTATTAACATATATCTCATTGAAAAATCTTGTGCCATTCTAACCATTGCATCATAAACAGAGCTATCTCCGTGTGGATGATATCTACCAAGCACAGAACCTACTGTGTTTGCACATTTCCTATATGGTTTATCTGATGTAATTCCGTCTTCATGCATTGCATATAGAATTCTTCTGTGAACAGGTTTTAAACCATCTCTTACATCTGGAAGAGCACGTGATACAATAACACTCATCGCATAATCTATATATGCTGTTCTCATTTCTTTTTCGATGTCTCTTTCAATTATTTTTCCGTCCATTCTTTCTTGTCTTTCTTCCATGTTTCTCCCTCTTTCTATTGTTTTTTATACATTTTTTATTATACTAAACCATATCAAATTTTGCAAGTAAAAAACTTAAAAAACTTTAGGGATTTACGTTATTATGAGCTTTAAAAAAATATGGTTTTTCTTTATTTTTTATGTTAATTTTTATTTTTCTAAACAATTTAAAATTAAATTTACTCCATCTATAAAACCTTTTTTGTATAATTCTTCATTATATCTTGTTATTTTTATATTATAATTATCTTCTATCTTATTAAAAACTTCTTTTAATTCATTTGGATTTTTTGAATTTTTTAAAACTTTTTCTGTATTAATTATATTTAATTGATCTTCTATTTTTTTATTTGTTTCTATAATTATTTTATCGATTAATTCGTTATTAGACTTAAAAAATAAATTAATAATATCTTTATTCTCTAAATTTATCTCCAATTCTCTTCCTCCTTTTTTACTTTTATTTATTTTGCTTTAATTAAAAAATTTTATACAATTTTTTTTATTTTTTATAATATGTATACTTTTTGCATACGTTTTATTTATACTCTTAGTAGATTAGTTCTTAAGCGTTTTTGTAATATAATATTTTTGAGGTGAGAAAATGCAAAACAATATGGAAATAGGAGATAGAATTAGAAAATTAAGAGAAAGTTATAATATGAATCGTGAAAATTTTTCTGAAATGATAGATATATCTGACGTTTTCTTAGGTCAAATTGAACGTGGTGAACGTTCTTTAAGCATAAAAACTTTAATAAAAATCGTTAATTATACAGGTGTATCAACTGATTATCTATTATTGGGAGATAATAAAAATAATAATGTAATTTCAAAAATTAATAGAATATTAAATAAATGCTCAGATGAAAGTTTGGATTATATATATGAATTAATCCATTGTTCTCATACTTTTCTAAAAAAACATAAAAAAGATTTATAAATTAAATAATTTTAATTTTTAATTTTTTATTTTAATTTTTTTAATATTATTTTAGTTTTTCAGCTAATTCAAGCTGTTCTTTAGATAGTTCAAAATTTTGCCCATTATTTTTAATTAAATTGTGCAAATTTTCTATTGTTCTTGCTTGATTAATTACATTTTCTAATGGTACTAAATTTTTTAAAGCTTCTTCTATTTTTTTATACTCAATTTCCATTTTTTCAAAGTCTTTATTTTCAAAATCCTTTTTCCAATTACTTATATATGTATCCATATTTTCTAAACCATTAATTTGATCTGAGAAATTTTTTTCTATATTACTTTCAATATTATTTAATATAACATCTTTTCCTTGTTTTATTGTATTTGCAATTCTTCCATTTACAATTCCAGTACTTTGTATTTTATCTACAACAGTATCTAATAAAGATGAAATTCCATCAATCAATCCTCCAGTTTCTATAGCTTTTTGCATTTGTGATATGTTTTCAAAATTTCCCGTAAATATTCCCATTGCACTTTTTCCTAAATCTATTGCATCATCAATAGTTTTTGAAATTCCGTCTTTTAATCCATAATTTACTAAATTATCTTTTATATTTATAATTTGTTCTTCTAAAAATTCTGGAAAAATAGCTCTTATTCCTATATCTACTGCGGTATTAATTGTTTTTCCTAACATAGTTTCTAAAAAATTTTTTTGTTCTCTTTCATTATTAATATTATTGTCTATTTCTAAGTCTTGGTTTTTTTCTATTTTATTTATTTCCATATTTCCTCCTCTATATTTTATATTTAATATTTTTTAAAATTGTCTTATTTTTGATTTTAAACGATTTAATTTTTTATTATTTTAATTTTTATTTTTTAATTTATTTTTATTTAATTTATTTTTTATTTATTTTATTTTTTATTTATTTTTATTTTTTATTTATTTTATTTTTTATTTATTTTTATTTTTTATTTATTTTTATTTTTTATTTATTTTTATTTTTTATTT
>CALXUW010000055.1 GCA_944391795.1 uncultured Clostridia bacterium | reverse complement strand
ATCCTAATTTTACAACTGGATTCTTCTCTGCTAAGAAAACCTTTTTAATTTCAATACTTTCTGGGATTATAGGTGATTTATTTTTACCGTTCTGGAATGTTACTTCGGTGTGTACTGTACTCTTACTTATTCCAAATTTTTTTGCTGCACCTCTTACTGTATCTTTTGAATCTATAATATAATGTGCTAAATTTATAGCACGTTCCTCAATTGATATACTATTCATTGTTCTAACTCCTTTAATCAAGAATACTTTTGTTTAATTGTATTCTTGTATTTTAATTGTTAGAACATATTACTACTTAAATCTTAATTCTTACATTTCTATATCTATACTATTACTTACACTTTCTCCAGTAATCTTAAAATAACCGCTCTTCTTTAAATCCAAACATTTTAGCTATAATATTATATGGTATAACACTAATTTTTGTATTATATTTAGTAACATTATTATTATATATTCTTCTAGCTGCTTGAAGCTGATTTTCCATTTTTGATAAATTCTTTTGCAATATTAAAAATTGCTCATTTGCTTTTAATTCAGGATAACTTTCAGAAGTTGCTATTAATTGATTTAAATTATTGTTTAAAGTTTCACTAATTTCAATATTTTTTGTTTCATTATATTTTATTCTTAATTCTACAATCTTTTGCAGAGTTTCTTTCTCATAACTGCTATATTCTTTTACAACTTGTACTAAATTGGGTATTAAGTCAAATCTTTGTTGCAAATATACATCAATTACACTCTTTGATTGCTGAACTTTTATTCTTAATTTTGTTAGAATATTATATTGAATTAAAAACAATATTAATATAATAATTACTATTATGATTGCTATTACCATAATTAATTCTCTCCTTAATCTTTATTAGATTTTAATTTATTCTATTTCTTTTTTATTATTATAAATCTTATCTAATAACTCATCTGGATAATTACTATCTAAAAATTCATCTACAACATTCTGAGGTGGTATATTTTGATGTCTTTTTTGTTGTCTATCTGCTGCCATACATGAAATTGCTATATCAAATGTCATAAATAACATAAAAAATACTGTAAATATTCTTATTTTCTTTTTATAAATTAAATAATCTATTTTTTCAAACCATGGATATATAACTTTTAAAAATGCAATTGCAATAATTCCCCAATATACGCAGTATAAAAGTGAAGTTCTACCATTTAAATTCATGAACATTTTGCTATAATCCCATGATACTGTTCCAAAAAATATTTCTTGAAAAAATGAACATAAATATTCTAAAGCTCCTCCCATTATCATTCCATAAAAAAACGCTTCTTTTGGTTTTTTTACTTTAGAAATTAGTAAATAATATGCAACTGCCCCCATTCCATATACTTGAATAAATGGTCCATAAATTAGGCCTTGTCTTATTTCTATTGTTCTTGAATATACAAAAACATATAGCATTTCAATAAAAAATCCAAAAACACTACCTATTACAAAAACCCAAAATATTCTTATTATAAAATTAATTATTTTTTTATCTTCTACTTGTTTTTTTCCCATACGCTTCCCCATTTTTATTAATTTTTATCATTATATACTAATTATTAAAAAAACAAAAGTATTATTATATAAATTTGCAATTATTAAGAAATTTTTAATTTACTGTTCTTTATTGTTCAATAAATTTATTTCTATTATGTCTTTTACTACTTCGTATGCAATATATAGTCCTGCAACAGATGGCATAAAAGAGATACTTGCTATTGTTTTTTTGTTATTATCATTTGTTTTTTCTATTTTTTTTGGATTTTCTTTAGAATATACTACTTTTAATTTTTTTACATTTTTCTTTTTTAGTTCTTTTCTAATGATTTTACATAAAGGACATACTGAAGTTTTGTATATATCTGTTATTTCCAATTTTGTTGGGTTAAGTTTATTTCCTGTTCCCATTGCAGAAATAATTGGTACATTTAATTCATTTGCTTTTAATATTAGCTTTAATTTTGTACTTACAGTATCTACTGCATCGATAACATAAGAAAATGTGCTATCTATTAACTCTTCTTCCCCTTTTTCTAATTCTTGTCCTAAATATATATCTACTTTGGTATTTGGATTAATTTTTAGAATTCTTTGTTTCATTACATCTATTTTTCTTTTTCCTATAGTATCTATATTGGCATGAATTTGTCTATTTAAATTGCTAATTGAAATCACATCATTATCTACTAAAACAAATCTTCCAATTCCAGCCCTTGCTAGTGCTTCTACTGCAAATGAGCCTACTCCACCTATTCCATATACTATTACTTTAGCTTGTTCTAATTTTTTTACTGCTTGTTTACCAATTAAAAGTTCTGTTCTAGAGTTCCATTTTTCTTCCATTATTTATTTGTATGATTTAAAAACTAATCATACATTACTCCCTTCTTAAAATAATTAAATTTGATATATTTTTATTTACTCATTTGTTATTATAGCATAAACTTACAATATATGCTATAATATTTGTATATTTTGCTAGGAGGTATTCTTTATGTTAAGACTAAATAACATAAAAATAAGAGAGGATCTTTCAGATTATGAAGTATTAAAATTATCTATTAAAAAATACAAAATTGATGAATCAGATATTACCAAATGGTTTATATCAAAAAAATCAATTGATGCAAGAAAAAAAGATGATGTACATTATAACTATTCAATAGATTTAAATGTAAAAAATGAGAAAAAATATCCTAGAATTGATAAAGTAAAAGAGGTAACATTTCCAAATATAAAATCTATCAAAAAAACTTTGTCAAAACCTGTAGTTATAGTAGGTGCAGGACCTGCTGGGCTTTTTTGTGCTCTTACTTTAGTAGAAAGTGGCATTTCACCAATTATAATAGAGCAAGGTGAGACTGTTGAAAATAGAAAAGACACAGTAGATAAATTTTTAAAAGAAGGTAAACTTAGGCCCTCTTCCAATGTTCAGTTTGGAGAAGGTGGAGCAGGTACATTTTCTGATGGAAAGTTAACTACTGGGATTAATAGTCCATTTTGTAAAAAAGTTTTACAAGATTTCGTTAAATTTGGAGCTCCTAAAGAAATTCTCTACATTTCTAAACCTCATATAGGAACTGATAATTTAATAAATATTATTAAAAATATAAGAGAATATTTAATTTCAAAAGGCTGTATTTTTTATTTTAACTCTAAGGCTATTGATTTTAGAATTGCTGATAATAAAATTCAATCTGTTATAATAGAAAATACTTCTTCTAAAACTTTTGAAATAGAAACTTCAAATTTAATTTTAGCAATTGGCCACAGTTCAAGAGACACATTTGAAAAACTTTATAATAGTGGTTTTCAAATGGAAAAAAAGAACTTTTCTATTGGAGTTAGAATAGAACATCTTCAAAAATGGATTAATAATTCTCAGTATGGTAATATAACAAAACTAAAATTGCCACCTGCTGAATATAAACTAGCTTATCATTCCCCTACTCTTAACCGTTCATGTTATACATTTTGTATGTGTCCTGGCGGAGTTGTAATTGCTTCTTCTAGTAATAGTAAAGAAATAGTAACAAATGGAATGAGTAATTATTTAAGAAATGGTACTAATAGCAATAGTGCTCTTTTAGTAAACGTAGTTCCTGAAGACTTTAATAATCCCTCTCCTTTAGCTGGTATATATTTTCAAAAAGACTTAGAAGAAAAAGCATTTATATTAGGTGGTTCAAATTACTTTGCACCAATACAAAGAGTAGAAGATTTTTTAAATAATAAAAAATCTACATTTATAGGAAAAGTACAACCAACATATAAACCTGGAACTACATTATCTAATTTAAATTCAATTTTGCCTACATTTGTATCTAAAACTTTAGCAGAAGGCATAAAATACTTTGGAACAAAAATACAAGGATTCGATAATCCAGACAGTATTTTAACAGGACTTGAAACCAGAAGCTCTTCACCAGTTAGAATTCTTAGAAACAACACTCTACAATCAAACATCCACGGTGTTTATCCCTGTGGTGAAGGTGCTCGGCTATGCAGGACGGTATTATGTCAGCAGCAGTAGACGGCATAAAATGTGCACTCGGAATAATCGGGACAATTTGGGACGTTTCCTAATTGGACAAAATGTCCAATTGGGAAACGTCCCAAATTGGACACTTTATCTTAGTTCATTGACTATTTCTATTAGGCTATTTATTAAATAGTCTACATCTTCTTTTGTGTTTTCTTCTCCGAAACTGACTCTTAGAGCTCCTTTTGATAAATTATCGGGTAAGCCTATTGCTTTTAGGACATGTGATGGTTCTGATGAACCTGAGGTGCATGCTGAACCACTTGAGGCACATATTCCTTTTTCGTCTAATTTGAATAGTAGGGCTGAACCGTCTATAAATTCGAATGAAAAGTTGGCATTTCCTGGTAGTCTTTTGCTTTTGGCTCCATTTAATTTTACAAATTGTATTTTTTCTTCTACTTGTTTTATGTAATAGTCTCTTAATTCTTGTAAATGTTTTATATGGGGTTCTAAGTTATTTTTGGCAATTAGGCAGGCTTCTCCTAGTCCTACAATGCTTGCTACGTTTTCTGTTCCTCCTCTTTTGTTTCTTTCTTGATGTCCGCCGTCCATAAATTTGTCAAATTCTATTCCATTTTTAACATATAAGGCTCCAACTCCTTTGGGAGCGTTTATTTTGTGACCTGATAGGGATAAGGCATCTATGCCCATTTTTTTTACATCTATGGGCATATTTCCACAGGCTTGAACTGCGTCTGTGTGAAAAATTATGTTGTGTATTTTTGCTATTTTAGCTATTGTTTCGATTGGTTGAATTGTTCCTATTTCGTTGTTGGCTGACATGATTGTTATTAAAAATGTGTCATTTCTAATAGACCTTTTTAGTTCTTCTAGATCTATTATTCCTTCTTTATTTACATTTATATATGAAACATCAATTCCTTCTTTTTCTAGTACTTGGCATGTATGAAGAACTGCTGGATGTTCTATTTTAGAGGTTATTATATGTTTTTTATTTTTTTTATATTTTTTGGCGATTTGTTTTATGATTGTATTATCACTTTCTGTTCCTGAACTGGTAAAATATATTTCATTTGGATTGCAGTTAATTAAATTTGCAACATTCTTTCTTGCTTTTTCTATTCCTGTTTTGGCTTTTCTTCCTAGACTGTAAAGTGATGATGGATTTCCATATTGTTCATTTAAATAGGGTAGCATTGCTTCTAGTACTTCTTTTTTTACCTTTGTTGTAGCAGCATTATCAAAATATCTGATTTTCATTTTTTTATCATTCCTTCCTTTTAAGGATAAAATCAAAATTAATATATTTTCCTTTTAAGAAAATTATTGAAACTTAATTTTTTTTTGTATATTTTTTGTATATTTTTTTGTATATTCTTTTATATATTCTTTTATTATTCTTTTATTATTCTTTTATATATTCTTTTATTATTTTTTATTATTCTTTATTATTTTTTATTATTCTTTTATACATTCTTTTTGTATATTATATTCAATTATATAGATAATAATTATTTAATCTATTAATAGAAAAAATATTAATAAACTTAAAATTGTATTGCCTTTTTTATTTTGGATAAATTTTCTATAACAGCTTTATATCCATACTTGTAACAATTATCTAATTTTTTAGTATCTAGCAAGCCCATTTTATCTGTTGAAATTGTAAGTACAAAGTCACATTCTTTTAGGCTTTCTTCTGATATTTTATTTCCCATGATATCAATTGTTCTCATCGCTATATCCATTATATTGCTTTTTTCGTCTATATCATCTGCTTTAAAGTTTATTGCAATTACTTTGTTTGCACCTTGTTTTTTTACTTCTAAAACTGGAATATTGTCTAAAATACCTCCATCCATAAATTTATGGTTTTGAAAATCACATGGGCAGAAAACTGCTGGGAAACTACTACTTGCCCTTACTGATTTTCCTATTGATATATCAGTTATATATTTTGATTTATCACTTTCATTTTTGGGAACTTTATTTGTGAATATATATTCTTTTGTATCATTTATATCAACTGTTGGAATAACTAATGGCATTGTTTTTATTTGACTTATCTTTTTTACTCCTTTTTTCATCGCTAAATTGTCATATGCTTCTTCTAAACTTTCACCTGTTTTTAAACCTGATAAAATCAGTTTTTTGTTCATCATAAAATTACTAATACCTGAAATTATTGGTGCTGAGTTAATTTCTACAATTTTATTTGCATATCTTTTAAACAATATATAGATATAATAAGGTGAATATCCTAAAGCATATAAAGAAGCTACTAAACTTCCTGAACTTGTTCCTCCTATAACACTTATTTTAAATCCATTATCTTCTAGGGCTTTTAGTGCCCCTGCATGTGCAATTCCTCTAATACCACCACCTGATAAAGCTACGCCTAGTAACAAAATTAACACCTTCTTACTTTGTTTTTTATATTATTTACTTTTTTATATGTCTTTAAACTAAAAAGGTTACAAAAAAATGAAAATTAACATTTTTTGCTAATTTTCATTTTTATTTTATGGTTATTATTTATATTTATTAGAAATGCTAAGTTTCATATATTTTATCTAAACTTTATCTGTAAAATAAAATTCTCCATATCCATATGTTACTCTATAATATTTTCCTATAAAAAATGGCTCTATTTCATTGGCTAAATCATATTTAGGTTCTACTACTTCTTGACCTTGCTCATTAATTGCTCCCCATTTTCCATTTAATTTTACTGCTGCAAAACCATATTGGTTAAATTCTGTCACAGCTTCATATTTGTAGTCTACAATTACGTTTGAACTTTTATCTACAAATCCCCATTTGTCATCCTTTTTTTGAGCAAATAATTTATTATTACTATATACTTGTGTATTTTCTAATACATTTCCTTCTTTACTAAGTAAGATAGTTTCACTTCCATTATATACTTTTATATATTCTTCATTATTTTCAATTACTGCATTTTGCATTGAAGCAACTACTTCCATAGTACTTGAATAAACTTCAGTCTTTTTTTCTTCTGATATAGTTGCTTGTAATAGTTTAGTTCCTTGTATTTCTTGTAAAGAAGAATATTTTAGTTCTACTTTTATGTTTCCTTTTTCATCTATTACACCTAATTTTCCAGTATCTTTACTTGCTATAAAATAATTATCATATAAATATTCTATATAATTATAAGTTTCTTTGGTTAGTTCTTTTCCATCTTTATCTATAATAGAATATTTACTTCCATTTTCATTGTCTATTTTTATTTTATAATTTTCGTTAGATGTATTTAAAATAGCTATATTAGCATTCATATTTACTTGTGTTCCTTGACTATCATATACGGTTATTCCTTGATCATTTTGTGCGTATATATACATTCCTGTTATATCTATTTGATTGTAATTTAGTGGCACAAGTTCTTTTCCTTCTATATTTGCTATTCCATATTTTTTGCTTTTTTCTATTACAAAAACATTGTTTACTTCATCATATCTTATTGATTGATAAGCATTTTGAATTATATCTTCTCCATTTTTGCTTATTCCATATTGTCCATTTTTTGAACCTAATAAGTAGATATTTTCATCATCTTTTATTCCTGTAATTCTAGATAATTCATTATATTGTGGTTTTGCAATTTCTTTTCCGTCATTTTTTATATATCCATATCTATAACCTTCTTCAGTTTTTATAGATACTATATAGCCTGCATTTTTATATTGATTTTCATTTGTAAAATATCCATCTACTGTTATTGTTTCATATTCTATATCTACTAGGTTATTTCCTTTTATATTTATTACTCCATATTTTTCGTTTTGTTTAACCAATAATTCGCCTTCTTTATATGGTAAACCTTCTAGCTCATCATATATCGGTTTTGTTATTTCTTTTCCTTCAAAATCAATTAAACCATATTTTCCATCTTTAGCATATCTTAGTACACTTTTTTCATACATTAAATCACTTGCAATATTTTTTAAGCCTATTGGTTCTACATTTGTATAATTAGTTAAAATTTCTTCATTTTTTTCGTTTAATACTTTTGTATTATTTTCTTCATAACATACAAATACTGCTTTTTCTGGATTTGGTATTTTTACTTCTTGATACTTTGGTGAAATTATAGTATTCCCTGTTTTATCTATTACTCCATATAAATTATTTTGCATTACTACAAAATAATTGTAATTGTCAACTTTTTCTATTTCGTAATTTCTTCCATTTTCTTTTATAATATTATAAACAACAAATGCAGTAATTATAGCTATTACAATTATTATAATTCCAATAATACATTTCTTTTTCATTTTTTACCTCTTTCTTTATTTTTCATCTTCTATTTCTTCTATATTATTTTTGCACGCTTTTACTTTTAATATTCTTTTATCTTCATACTCTTCTATTTTATATGTTACAGTTTCTGTATCTATAATTGGTTTTTCTTCGTCTGCTGGTATTCTTCCTAGTTTGTCTTGTAAATAACCGAGATAATGTGTCATAATCTCCTTCTGGAATTTTTGCATCTAGTAATTTATTTACATCGTAAATTGGTATACTTCCATTTAATAGATAGGTATTTTCATCTATTTTTTCAAATTCTAGTTCTTCTTCATCATATTCATCGAAAATATCTCCTACTAACTCTTCTAGTATGTCTTCCATGGTAACTAGTCCTGCAGTTCCTCCATATTCATCTACTATTATTGCAATTTGTTTTTTGTTTTTTTGTAATTCTTTGAAAACTTCATTTATTAATCTATTTTGAGATACAAAATATGCATCTTTTATAAGATTCTTAACTTTAAAACTTTTTTTGCTAATATTTTTTAATACATCTTTTATATATAATATTCCCTTAATTTCATCTATTGTTTCGTCATATATTGGAATTCTACTATATCTATATTCTTCTTTAGATAGTTCTTCTAGTAATTCTTCTGTGCTTATATTTATATCTACTGCAAATATATCTTTTCTATGTTTCATTATTTCTGATACTGTTATATCATTGAATTCAAATACATTGTTTATTAGCTCTTTTTCTTCTGCTTTTATGGTTCCTTTTTCTTTTCCTTGGTCAACCATCATTTTTATTTCTTCTTCTGTTACAGACTCTTCTTCATTTTCGCCTACTCCAAATAACTTAGAAATTCCATTTGTTACAACTGTTAGTAATTTTACAAATGGAGATGTTAAAAAGGCTATTCCTCTTATTATTCCAATTGTTGCAAATGCTATTTTTTCGTGGTTTTTCATTGCTAATCTTTTTGGTACTAATTCTCCAAATATTAGTGTAAAGAATGATAATATTATTGTAATTACTATTATAGATATACTTTTCCATACACCTAAACTTATAAATGGCATTACCTGGTATAGCATTGGAGCTAATCTTTCTGCAAATGCATCTGATGCAAAAGCACTTGATAAAAATCCGGGCTAATGTTATTCCTATTTGAATTGTAGCTAAAAACTTGCTAGGAGCTTTTAACATTTTTTCTATTTGTTTTGCTTTTTTGTTACCTTCCTTTGCTTGCTTTTCTATTTTTGCATCATTTAAAGATATAAATGCTATTTCTGCTGCTGCAAAAAATGCATTTAAAAATATTAATATTGCAAGTATTATAAGTTGCGAAATCATTTAGTATCTACTCCTTTTATATATATAAATTATTGTATTCATTATATCTTTTTTTTATTTTTTTTTCAATAAATTTTTTAAATATATATTAATTTATACAAAAATTAGTTACAATTCACAGCTAAAAAAAGACTGTCATGGGGGGATGGAGTTTATTTATATAAAATTTATGTAATGACGAGTGCGATTGGAGTAAATAATAGCCCTTCTTAATATAAAATAAATGAGCAAGCGTGAATAAATGTAACGAGAGGCTCATTTATTTCATATTTAGAAGGGCTTTATTTACGTATTGAGCCGAGGAATGGAATAAATTTTATATAAATAACCTCCATCCCCCAATGCCAGTCTTTTTTTAGCTGTGAATTGTAACTAAAATTAAGCAGAAATAAATAATAAAATATACCCAATTAAAAGAGTCTTTTTTAGTTTATATTACATTGGGTATATTTTAAATTTTATTTTTCTTTTAATTTTACATACCTGTAACTGGTAATGTTTTTAATGTTTTTACTGATTTACTTGTTTTTTCTTTATCTATTTTTACTTGGGGAATTTCTTCTTTTTTATTATTAACAGTTACTGTAATTTGTTCATTAAAATCTAAATTTATTTCTATTAATTGTTCATATCCTGTATAGCCATTAGCAGAGGTTGTTTCCTTTATATAGTACTTTCCTGGTAATACATTTTCAATTTCTATTATTCCTTTTTCATTTGTTTTTAAACCTGTATATACAACCTCCTTTTTTTCATTTAATATTTCAAATTCTACATTTGCTAATTTTTCTTTTGTTTCTTCATCTTGTTTTATAATTATAATTTTGGTTTCATTTAGTGGGTATTTATCTATAATAGTTCCTTCTCCATCTTCATAGGTTGCAAGTGTTAGGGCATAGTCTTGATAATTGCTATTTGGGGCTTTTCCATATAATACTGGTTTAGTTTTTACTTTAGCTTCTACTTTTAATTCAAATTCTCCTTCTTTTTTCATATTTTTAATCGGTATTAGTATTTTAAAATTTTCATTTGGAGCAAATTCTTGTTTTTCTATATTATTTAAATCTGTTATTTTTATTTTTTCTATTTCCTCGCCTGTTAGTTTTGTTAAGGTAATTTTATAATTTTGAATATCTGACATGGCAGTTACAGAAAATGTTTTTGATAAATATTTTTTGTCTAAGTCATCTTGTTTCCAGCTACTAATGTTTTTGTTTATTTGTATTGTACTTGTAATTTTAGTTTCAGTTGAATTTTCTGCATCAGATATAATTTTTTTCATTGCATTTAGTGTTCTTGTTCCCGCTTCTCCTATTGGTGAGTAATCTTCAGGGTTGTTTCCATGGATATAACAGTATATTGCTTGTTTAGTTGCAGTAAATGCTTCTTCTTTAGTTGCTACACCTAATTCTTCTAGTGTTTTATATGGATATCCATTAATCACTCTTCTCCATAATCCTACATCATTTATTGCCTCACTTACTGTTACATCATATGCACCTGTTTCTGCTCCTGGTTTTGATCTATCTAAACAATATGCAGGATAATCTACTCCATTATCACTATATTGTACATAACTTACCTTTACAGTTGAGCCTTTGTATTTTAATAATTGTCCACAATCTCCTATACAATAAATATTTGCTGAACTTAAATTTGTGGCATGTACGGAATTTATAAATCCTAAAAAGTTAATTAATATAAATAGTATTATTATAAATATTTTTTTCATTTTATTTTTAATTTTTTTCAATTTTTCACTCTTCCTTTCAATTTTCTTTTTTTTGAACTGCTTGTACACATCTTCTGTATTTTGGTTCATTTTCTACACATGTAATTAGTGTTATTTTATTTTCTTTTGTTGGCTCTAAGTATTCCCAATTGGTATCTTCTATAATATAAGTATTTTTAACTTCATATTCTATATAATCTCCATGATAGTAATATATTATTTTATCACCTTCTTTTAATTTTTTTAAATCTGCAAAATAATTTTTTTCATATCCTCTATTATGTGCTGCAAGACCTACATTTCCTTTTAAGGTTGAAGTTTCTTCAAAATGTCCTACAAACTTATCCATTACTTCTTTGGTTGTTCCTTCTTCTATTTTAGCTTTCAAATTTATACTTGGAATTTCTATATACCAATCTAGATTTTCTTCTAAAAAGGATGGTTCTTTTGTTTTTTCTTCATAAGTAATATTTTGTTCTTCTTTTTTAGATTCTAAAATATTATCTTTTACATTGGAATCTTTTTGCTCTACTTCAAAACCTACCTTAAAACTTGTAGTCTGCACAAGGTCTCCAAAATTAGAATAAATGAAATTTATTATTAAGAATACAAAAATAGAAATTATAAAGCTCAAGAGATTTATAAAAAATGTAGTATATTTAAACAATTATTATATTTTTTACCTCCTTTATATTTTTTATTTAAGTGGATTTTTTAGATTTTATTTTTCCGAAAAAATTTTTTGAATTAAATTTTTGAATTTAAAAAGTTAACTTTATTATAATATATATATTAATACTTTTTTTGCCATTTGTAAAGAACTTTTCATCGCAAAATTCGACATTCATCTATCTTCAAGTTAGAATTCACAGCTAAAATAGACTGGATTTGGGGATGTTGTTTATATAAAATTTATGCAATGACGAGTGCGACAGGAGTAAATAATAGCCCTTCTTAATATAAAATAAATGAGGAAGCGTGAATAAATGTAACGAGAGGCTCATTTACTTTATATTTAGAAGGGCTTTATTTACGTATCGAGCCGAGGAATGTAATAAATTTTATATAAACAATAAAAGAGGAAATTTTAAAATTCCTCCTTATTCTTCTAATTTTAAATCCAATTCAAAATAGAATTCTACTCCATCATCCTTATTTATTACTCCATAACTATTACCATAATTATTCATTATAGCCTTTACAAAAGATAACCCTATACCTGTTCCTCCGGTCTTGTCTGTTTCTAGAAGAATCTATTTTATAAAATCTGTTCCAAATTTTAGCCATATGTTCTTCTTGTATATTATCTCCTGTATTAAATACCTTTACCCTCACTTTGTTTTTCTCCACATTTACTTCATTTTCTATTTGTATGCATTTTCTTCCATATACTTCTTTTACATGTTTTATTGCGTTTGTTATATAATTTGATATTACTTGTTCTATGTAAAAATCATCTGCAAAAACATCAATTTCATCTGCACTCTTAATTTCGATTTGTATTTGTTTTTCTTCTAACATTACTTTTGATTTTCTTACAACTTCTTTTTCTACTTCCACTATATTAAATTTTGTATCATTAAATTCTCTTTTTCCATATTCTAGTTTCATTAATTCTAATAATTGTTTTACTAATTTGTCCATTTTATTTGTTTCATCTAAAATTACTTCTGCATAAAATTTTCTACTTTCTTCGTCTGTATTTACATTTTCAAGTAATCCTTCACTATATCCTTGTATTAAAGCTATTGGAGTTTTTAATTCATGTGATACATCTGATATAAAACTTTTTCTCATTTCATCTATTTTAGATTTTTCTTCTATGTCTTTTTCTAGTTCTATATTTGTTCTTCTTAATTGTTTTATGGTTTTTTCTAGTTTTTCAGACATTGCATTTATGCTTCTTCCTAGGTTGTTTATTTCATCATCTGCAGATGTTGTTTTATATTTATGACTAAAATCTAAATTAGCCATTTTTTTAGCAATGCTATTTAATTCTAAAATTGGGTCTGCGAATTTTCTTGATACATATGAAACTATTAACGCTGCAATTAAAATTGCAAATCCTGCCATTAAATATAAAAAGTTATTTGATATTTTTACACTTTCTTCTATTGATGTTATTGGTATTCTAACATATAACATATAACCATTATCTAATATAGATGATAATAATATATATGTAATTCCATTTTTGTTATCTTTCATTTTTTTTATTGAATAGTTGTCTTCTTTTTCTATTATTTCTCCTTCATCTTCATTAAACCTGCTTGTCATTTCATTCATTTGTCCAAAAGTTGAAAAGAAATCTTTGCTTGATGTATATATATTGACATTTTGTTCATTTCTTATTAATATATCAAAGTTATTTTTTATTGCTATTTTTTCTAATTGTGATTCTATGTCTATATCTTGTGGATTATTATAATAGTTGTTTACTATTTCATAAACTGATTTTAGAGATTGCCTTTTACTATATAAATAAAATTGTCCAAATACAAAATTATTAACTAAAATTAGAAATGCTATTATTAATAAAATTACTAAAGATAATGTTATAAAAAGTTTTACTCTAATAGATTTTATAGCATTTTTAAATTCGGTCCATTTTTTTTTCATATTTTATATCATTCCTTTTTCCTTAATAAGTTACAAATTAAGATATACAATTTTCATATTTTTTAGTTGTTTTAAATTTATTATTATCTTCTATTTTACTTCAAATTTATAACCTACACCTCTCATAGTTTTTATATATTTACCTCTTTTTCCAAGTTTGTGTCTTATTTTTTTTATGTGACTATCTATTGTTCTTGAATCTCCATAATAATCATAGTTCCAAACATTATTTAGTATTTTGTCTCTTGATAGTGCTATATTTTCATTTTCTACTAAATATGTTAAAAGTTCATATTCTCTTAAACTTAGCTCTATTACTTTGCCATCTACTTTAACAGTTCTTCCTTCTTTGTCTATCTCAATTCCACCATATTCTTTTACTTGCTTTTGATCTTGATTTGTTCTTTTTAAAATTGCTTCTACTCTTGCAACTAATATTTTAGGACTAAATGGTTTTGATATATATTCATCTACTCCTAGTTCAAATCCAAATAACTCATCTTGTTCTTCTCCTCTTGCTGTTAACATTATTATTGGAACTTTTGATTCTTGTCTTATTTGTCTTAAAACTGACCAACCATCTAGCTTTGGCATCATTACATCTAATAAAATTAAATTTATTTTGTTTTTATTTTCTTCAAATACTTCTAATGCTCTTTCTCCATCTTCTGCTTCTAAAATGCTATATCCTTTTTGGGCTAGAAAGTCTTTTATTAGTTTTCTCATTCTTGATTCATCATCTACTACTAATATATAATTATCTAACATAATTTCTCAGCTCCTATAATATTAAAAATTTATATATCTATTATATATAATATTTATGTCTATTTTGTGAAATACAATAAAAAGCACAAAAAATTGTGCCTTTTAATTTTTTAAATGTACCGTTTTGGTGTCATATGCTAATTCTATATTTTCTTCTTTTAGTATTTTCATTATTTTACAGTTGATATCTTCTACTTCTTCTAAGTATGTATTGTAATCAACTGAATCTGTATAACTACATATTAGAACATTTAATCCATTATTTGTTATTGCATCAAATTTTACAATTATTGAATCATCATCAATTGCATCTCTTGCACGTAACATGTCTTCTACTCGTTTTTTAAATTTTTCTAGTTTTTCTAAAGGTGTATTTAATTCTATTTTTAAATTAAAACGATATCTTCTTTGTTCCATTTTACTCCAATTTATGATAGATGCATTTGAGATTATAGAGTTTGGAATATTTACAACTGAATTTTCAAATGTTCTTAATCTGGTACTTCTAAATGTTATATCTTCTATTGTTCCTTCGTAAGTATCCATTTGAACCCAATCACCAACTGCAAAAGGCTTATCTAGAAATATTACAAATCCACCAAATAGATTTTTAGCTGTATCTTGTGCTGCAAGTGTTACAATTACACCACCTATTCCTAACCCTGCAATTATTCCATTTAGGTTAACTCCTAATTCTGAGGTAACTATAAATCCTGCAATTATATAAATTATAACCCTTATACCTTTTAATATAAATTTTAGTGTTGAATCCTCTATATTTTTTTTAGATTTATTTTTAAATTTCTTAACAAATCCAGAATTTAGAGTAAAACTTGAAGCCAGTCCTTTTGCAAATGCTAATATACTAACTATTCTAAATAATTTAGTAACAAAGTCCATAATTTCTTGACTTATATTTAATGGCTTTTTCAAAAAGACTATTGCAATATAAAAACCAAATATTATAAAAAATATTCTAAGTGGTGTATAAAATGCACTTTCTTTTATTATCTTTGCCTTTTTTTCTTTAAATTTAAATAATCGTATAATTGCATATGCAATTGTTGAACTAAAAATTCTAAAAATTAAGATTATTGCAACTGCTATTAAGATGTCTATTATTTGACTTCTTGTAATATTTTCAAAGAACTCTATTACTTGTTCCATTTATTCCTCCAAATATTATCCCATGTAATCTCTTAGTTTTTTGCTTCTAGTTGGATGTCTTAATTTTCTTAATGCTTTTGCTTCTATTTGTCTTATTCTTTCTCTTGTTACTTCAAATTCACGTCCAACTTCTTCTAATGTTCTTGCTTTTCCATCTTCTAGACCAAATCTTAATTTTAAAACTTTTGCTTCTCTTGGTGTTAGAGTATTCATTACTTCTTCTAGTTGTTCTTTTAGTAAGGTATATGCTGCTGAGTCATGTGGTGCTGGACTGTCATCATCTTGTATAAAGTCTCCTAAGTGACTGTCATCTTCTTCTCCTATTGGAGTTTCTAGTGATACTGGGTCTTGTGCTATTTTTTGAATTTCCATTACTTTTTCTACTGGTATTTCCATTTCCTCTGCTATTTCTTCTGGGGTTGGTTCTCTTCCTAATTGTTGAAGTAAGTGTCTTGAAGTTCTAATTAATTTGTTTATTGTTTCTACCATGTGTACTGGTATTCTTATTGTTCTTGCTTGGTCTGCTATTGCTCTTGTTATTGCTTGTCTTATCCACCATGTTGCATAGGTACTAAATTTAAAACCTTTTGTATAATCAAATTTTTCTACTGCTTTTATTAGCCCCATGTTTCCTTCTTGTATTAAGTCTAAAAATAACATTCCTCTTCCTACATATTTTTTGGCTATACTTACTACTAGTCTTAAATTAGATTCTGCAAGTTCTTTTTTTGCTTCTTCATCACCTTTTAGTATTCTTTTGGCTAAATCTAATTCTTGGTCAAATGTTAAAAGTGGAATTCTTCCTATTTCTCTTAAATACATTCTTACTGGGTCATCTACATTTATTCCTTCATAACTTGTATCTGTTATTTCATCTAATTTTAGGTCTTCTACTTCTTTTAGGTCATCAAAGTCTGGTTCTTCGTCTAAATCATCATTTAGAATATTTACCCCTAATTCTTCAAAAGCATCAAATACTTTATCCATTTGTTCTGGATTTACATCATCTAATTCTGTTGCTAGGTCCCCATAAGTAATTTTTCCTTTTTCTTTTGCTTTTTTTAATATGCTATTTACTTTTTCGTTTTGAATATTTTTTACATCTTTTAATTCTTTTTGATCTACATCTTTTTCTACTTTTTCGTCTTTAATTTTTTCTAATTTTTTGTTTTCTTTTTCGTTTGCCATTATTTTTTCACCCCTACTTAATTTTAGCTAATTTGATAATTATATCACTTAGTTCTTTTTCTAAATTTCTTTTTTCTTCTTCATTTATATTTGTTTCTAGTATTTCTAATATTTGAAATTTTCTAGTATTTAATTTTTCTCTTTCGTAACTTTGTAATATATCATCAATTGCTTTTTCTATATCATCAATTTCATAATCTTGAGCCATTATTTCAGTTATATGATTTTGTTCATCTATTTCTAGTTTATCTAGTATGGAATTTACATTATTATTCCCTTTTTCGAATTCTTCATATAACTTTTTTAGAATTTGTTTATTTGTGTTATCTTTAAAATCTTCTACTTTTATATTTTGTTTTATTATTTGAAAAATATTCAAATCCCCTGTAAGTAGTAAAGATAATATTGTATTTTCTTTTCTTTTTATGTTTGGTGATACTATATTTTCTTCTTCTTTTTTATGTATTATCACACTTTTTGGCTTTTCTAGATTTTTTTTAGCATTATTTGATGAGTATAATAGTTTATTTACCTCCCCATATATTGCTTCTTTTGATATTTCATATTCTTTTGATATTTTTTCTATATAGACTTCTCTTTCCATGTTATTGTCTATTTTAGATATTAATTTTGCTATTTCGTTTAAAAATTTTATTTTATCATTTGCGCTTTCTAAGTTTAAGCTGTTTCTTAGTAGTTTTACCTTAAATTCTATGACTGATATTGCTTTTTCTATTAAGTTATTAAATCTTGCATTACCATATTTTATTATGTATTCATCTGGGTCTTTTGCTCCTTCCATTTGCAAGATTCTTAGGTCACAGCCCATCTCTTGTAATATATCTAGTGCTCTTACTTTTGCGTTTAGTCCTGCTTCATCTGAATCAAAACTTAGTATTATTTGTTCTGAATTTTTTCTTAAAAGCCAGCCTTGTTGCTGGGTTAGTGCTGTTCCGAAGTGGTGCTACTACATTTGTTATTCCTCTTTGATGAAGTGAAATAACATCCATATATCCTTCTACTATTAAAAGTTTTTTTATATCATGTTTTTTTGCTACATTTAGGCCGAAATAAATTTCTTCCTTTACTGTATACTATATTTTCAGGTGAATTTATGTATTTTGGTTTTGAATCATCTAATACTCTTCCTCCGAAGGCTATAACTTTTCCTCTTGCATCACATATCGGAAACATTAGTCTGTTTCTGTATCTATCTATATATGTGCCATTTTCGTTTTTGTTTACTAGGCCTGATTCTAGTATTTCTCTTTCTTCAAATCCTTGTTTTTTTAGTTCTTTGTATAATTCATCAAATTTTCCTGAAAATCCGATTTTAAAAGATTTTAAAGTTTCATTTGTTAATTTTCTTTTTTTTACGTATTCTTGAGCTATTTTTGCTTCTGGTTTGTACAAATTTTCGTGATAATAATTTGCTGTAAATTCATTTACTTTATATACTTTAGATTTTAATATTTCTTTTGCAGAATCAAAGTTATTTTCTAAGGTTGGTAATTGTATATTCGACCTTTCTGCTAACATTTGGACTGCTTCTACGAAGTTTATACCTTCTATTTTTGTTAAAAATGTAAATACATTTCCGTCCTACTCCACAACCAAAGCAATGAAATATTTGTTTATCTGGTGAAACTGAAAAAGAAGGTGATTTTTCATTATGAAATGGGCAAAGTCCAAAAAAGTTTCTTCCGCTTCTTTTTAGATGTACATATTGTGAAATTATATCTACTATATCATTTGTTTGTCTTACTTCTTCAATTATTTCATCACTGTAACGCAAAATTTTACCTCTCTTTCAACTAAATCTTTCAAATAAATATTCATAATTATATTATTCGACGTATTTTACATAAATCCTTCTTAATATAAAAAAATTGTCAACTAAAGTTTTGACAATTTTTTTAATTTTTTCTTCTTATGGATTTAATAACATCATTTTGTTATCTAATTTGCTAATTAGTTTTGCACAGTTTATCCATTCTTTTGATTCTTTTTTGTGAATTTCCCTTTCGGTTTTGTATTTCATTTTGTGTTCTAGACTTGCCCAAAAATCCATGGCCATTGTTCTTATTTGTAATTCTACTTTTACATATATGGTTTTTTTAGCTAATGTTACTGGTACTTCTAATATCATGTGATAACTTGAATATCCACTTTCTTTTGGATTTGTTACATAATCTTTTTCTTTTAATATTCTTATTCCTGGAATTTTTGCAATTATGTCTTTTATTGAAAATATATCATTTTTTAGTGGACATACTATTCTTATTCCTGCAATATCATTTATATTTTCTATCATTTCTTTATATGTTAGGTTTAAGCCTCTTTTTTTCATTTTCTTTTTTATACTTTCTTTTTCTTTTATTCTTGTATTTATATGATCTATTAAATCGTAATTGTATAATACTTTAAATTCTTCTTTAATTATTTCTATTTTTGTTTCTAATTCTTTTATTGCCATTTTATATATAAACATTAATTTTTCAAATGTTTTATCTTCAGTTTCTATTTTTTTGTTATAATCTAAAAAATTTTCTATTTTTATTAGGTTTCCTCCATTCATTTTATTTTTGTTTTTTCTCATTCTACATCTTCTCCTTCCTTTTTTGATTTAAGATGTATTTTTACATATTTAGTATATGCGATTAGTATGATGTTATATTATATAAATATTGTTATCAAAAAATATTTTGTATGTGTCTTTTGTGTGAAAAAATATCAGAACATATATTTAAGTTTTGATATCTTTTTAAGGTTAGAATATAGAAAGTTACAATTTAAGGAAATTTTATGTAAGACAAACCGACCTTGGGTGGATGATATGTATATAAAATTTATTCCATTCCTCGGCTCGATACGTAAATAAAGCCCTTCTAAATATAAAATACATGAGCCTCTCGTTACATTCTTCACGCTTCCTCATGTATTTTATATTAAGAAGGGCTATTATTTACTCCTGTCGCATTCGTCATTACATAAATTTT
>CALXUW010000054.1 GCA_944391795.1 uncultured Clostridia bacterium | reverse complement strand
TTTCTTGGTGTGAGATTATTAATGTTGTTCCTTTTATTATTTTACTCATGTTTTGGAATACTTCTATTAGATTATTAAAGCTCCATAGGTCTATTCCCGCTTCTGGTTCATCAAATATTGTAAGTTTAGCTCCTTTTAGGGCAACTGTTGCAATTTCTATTCTTTTTAATTCTCCTCCTGATAGAGAACCATTTACTTCTCTATCTACATATTCTTTAGCGCATAAACCTACTTTTGATAAAAATTCACAAGCCTCATGTTTTGTTATGTCTTTCTTGGCAGCTATTTTTAATAAATCATATACTGTAATTCCTTTAAATTTAACCGGTTGTTGGAATGCAAAACTTATGCCTAGATTTGCTCTTTCATTTATAGGTAAGTTAGTTATGTCTTTTCCATTAAATATAACTTGTCCTTTGTCTGGCTTTTCTATTCCCATTATAATTTTTGATAGTGTTGATTTTCCTGATCCATTTGGGCCTGTTATTGCTATAAATTTTCCTAAATCTATTTTTAAATTAATATCATTTAATATTTTTTTGCCTTCTTTCTCAAAATATATATTTTTTAGTTCTAATAACATTTTTGTTCCTCCTTAAATCTTTTTTAGTCTATTTTTTGCTGTTATTTTTATACAATTTCTGCATTTTTCACTTGTTTCATCATAATCACAATCTAGGTCTCCAAGGTTTAATATTTTAGTTATGTATTTGTCTAGTTTTTTTGCGGTTTCCTCGGAAATTGAGTATTTCATGCTTTTGGCTTCTTCTTCTGCTTTTTTTTCTTCTATTTCTAATACTTCTACTAGAAACATTTTTAATATATCTTGCCTTTTTATTATTTCTTTGGATATATTTTTTCCTTCTTTTGTTAAAGTTATTTCTCCATAAGTTTCGTAATTTATTAGGTTTAAATCTTTTAAGTTATTTATTGCTTTGTTTACACTAGGTTTTGTTATTTTTAGTTTTTTTGCTATGTCTGTTACTCTAACTTTAGTGTTATTTTTTTCTAGTATGTATATTGTTTTTAGGTATTCTTCTTGTGAATTTGTTAGCTTCATAGCTTTTCCTCCTCTTGTTAGATTACGCTAACATTTTATAATATTTTTAGTAAGGTTGTCAAGTCTTTATTTTACAATTATTAAATCTTTTATTTTTGAATATTTTGCTTCTCCTATACCTGATACTTCTTTTATTTCTTCTATGGTTTTAAAATTTCCTTTTTCTTTTCGATATTCTATTATTTTGATAGCTGTTGATGGACCTATTCCAGGTAGGGTATCTAGTTCTTCTTGTGTTGCTTTATTTATGTTTATTTTTGATTGTTTTGCTTCTTTATTATTTGTGTTTTCATTAGTAGCTGTTTTGCTAGAATTTGTTATATATTCATTGTTTTCATCTTCTTTTACGTTTTGTTTTTTATTTTCTTCTACCTCTTGATTTGTTGGTATGTGTATTTTCATTCCATCTTCTAGTTTATATGCTAAGTTTATGTCATCTATATTTGCATCTTTATTTATTCCTCCTGCTTTTTCTATTGCATCCCCAATTCTGCTGTTTTCTTCTAGTTCTATTACTCCTGGTTTATTTACTGCTCCTGATACATGTATAAATATTAAAGGTTTTTCTTCTTTTTCGTTTTCTTTAGTTTCGTTTTCAATTGCAGTTTCTTCTATTGTAAGGTTTGTTTCTTCTTCTTTTTCTTTTGTTTTTTCATAATATATGTAAAAAAAACTAATACATGTTATTATAATTATAGTAAGTATTACTTTTTGTTTTTTATTTAAATTAATCATTAAATCACTCCTGTTTTATGTTTTTTTATTAAATTTATGTAATAAAAATTTAATATTTTGATGATTGAAATTTTTTTTAAAATACTGTATCATATTAATATAATTTTTAGGAGAAGTATCAATATGAGAACAAAAATAGAAAAAATATTTATAATATTATTCGTACTAATTTTAATCTTTTTTAATAGTTGTGTAATTTTTGCTGTTTCAAATGAGCCTAGTATAACTTCTAAGGCAGCAATTTTACTTGATAATAAAACTGGCAAAGTATTGTATAGTAAAAATGAAAATGAAAAAATGTATCCTGCAAGTACTACTAAAATAGTTACTGCAATTTTGACTTTAGAAAATAGTAATTTAGACGAAGTTGTAACAGTAAGTTATGATGATGTTATGTCTATACCAGAAGGATATTCTGTAGCTAACCTCCAAATAGGTGAAGAACTAACTGTAGAGCAACTTTTAGAACTTTTATTAGTTCATTCTGCAAATGATGCTGCAAATGTACTAGCTAAGTTTGTTGGTGGTTCTGTAGATAGTTTTGTTTCTATGATGAATACTAAAGCAAATGAACTTGGCCTAACTAACACTCATTTTACTAATGTTTATGGAAAGCATGATGAAAACCATTATACTACCGCTTCTGATTTAGCAACTATTATGAAATATTGTATTAAAAATGATGATTTTAGAAGATTAGCAGGTAGTGCTTCTTGTGCAATTCCTGCAACTAATAAATATGGAACAAGAAAATATACATCTACTAATGAATTAATTGTGCCTAATAGTAAAAATTATTATAGCTATATTACTGCTGGTAAAACTGGCTTTACTACCCCTGCTGGTGACTGTTTAGTTTCTAGTGCTTATAAGGATAATTTAGAATTAATTTGCGTAGTTTTAGGTGGATCAACTAAAAATGGAGAATCAACTAGATTTTCTGAAACAAGGGATTTATATGAATTTGGTTTTTCTAATTATTCTATAAAAACCATTGTAAATCAAAATGATGTGGCAACTAATATAGAAGTTTCTAACGCTACAAGGGATACTAAGAGTTTAGATTTATTATATTCTTCTTCAATTGAAGCTTTAGTTGCAAATGATAATTTAAATGATACCTATGATTTTCAAGTAATTTTAAACGATGAAATTAAGGCCCCTATAGAGCAATCTTACGTACTTGGGAAAGTTAAATATGTTATAGATGATATAGAATATGAATGTGATTTAATTGCTTCTCATAGTGTGCAAGAATCTAAAATTTTAAATATTGTTTTACAAGTTGGATTTGTTATTTTAATTTTATTTATTATTTATAAATTGATTTTTTCCAAAAATAAGAAGAGAAAAAAATATAGAAAATTTTAAATTATTATGATTAAAATATTTATTTAATTAAAAGGCAGTAAGTAATATCTGCCTTTTAATTTGTTTAAAATTAATAATCTTTTCCGATTACAATTGTTACATCTACTTTGCTTGAACTTGACTGACTATCTTGTATTGTTCCTATTCCTAATGTGTCTTTTATATTATTTAATAGGACATCTTGTACTTCTTTTTTATTTATAATTGCTGTTTTAGAAGTTGAATTAGTAACTCCTGTCCTTGTTACTTCATATCCTGCGCCTTCTAAAATATCTACTACATCTTGAAGGTTTTTGCTTACTCCACTTCCGTTTATTACTTCTATTTTTATGTCTTTTTTGCTTACTGCATCTCCATTTTGTTCTGTGGTTGTTCCATCTTCATTTGTGGTGGTTTCTTGTTCTAGGTCTCTATCATAAAACATTTTTTGGATTAGTTCTTCTGTTTCTTCTTTGTCTACTACAAATATACTTACATTGTTAGTTTTACTCCAATCTGGTGTTGTTCCAGGTAGTGTTGCTGTTTCCATGTTTTCTGTGTTAAATTCTACTACATATGGTATGTAATCTTTGGCTACATTAAAGTCTATGTTTGTTTCTACATTTTTTTGTGCTACTTCTAAAATTTGACCAAGTTTAAATATATTTTCTGGTTTTGCTGTTTGCTTGATCGTTGCCATTATAAATTCTCTTTGTGTTCTCATTCTTCCTAGGTCATTTCCACCATATTCTTCTGGGTATGTTTTCATTACTCCATTTTTATCTGGGTTGTCATGTCTATATCTTACTAGTTGTTCTGCTTTGTCTCCGTCTAGTAGTTGTTCTCCTTCTTTTAGGTGTATATGTAGGTCTTGAGTTACATCATCATAGTTCATATCCTTTGGTACATAGAATGTTACTCCTCCTATTGCATCTACTAGTTCTATTAGGGCTTCAGTTCTTACTACTACATAATATTCTATTCCTAGACCTGTTATTTCATTTACTGCTTCTAGGGTCTCATCCGCTCTATGTTTTCTTCCATATAGGGCATTTATTTTTTCGTATGCGGTTGCCTTGGCGGGATTTTTTCCTGTGTATGTGTCTCTTGGTATTGAAAGTAGGCTTGCTTTTTGGGTTTTTGGATTATATGAGGCTACCATTATTGTATCTGTTAATTCTACTCCATCTTGATCTGTACTTATTCCTAGCACTAGTACCTTTAATTCGGGTAAATTCTTTTTAGTATTTTCATCATGTCCAACTACTGTTGCAAGCATTCCTGATACTCCTCCACCATTTTGTTGGACTCTATATGCAAATACTGCTCCTGCAATTAGTAGAATTAATGCAATAATTAGTAGAACTTTTACCCATGTTTTCATTTTTTTCTTTTTCTTTGATCCTTTTTTATTGCTTTTTGTATTTATATTATTTTTCCCCTTTATATTTTTATTCATTTGTTTCTTTTTCAAAATACTCCACTCCTAATTTTTTTATGTTATTAGTATAGCAAATTTATTTTTAAAAATCAACAAATATAGACTTTTTTTTGAAATTTATGATTATTGCAATATCTCTAGAATCGTTTTAAATAGAGCTATTTTCTTTTATATATATTTTTTTCTAACTATTAATAATAAATTAGGTTCAATTGCTATATTTTGCATCGAACCTAATGTATTTAGATTAGTTTTTATTTAAAAAATACATTTAATATATTATTTTGATACATTATTTTACCAAGAGATGAATTTTCTACATTTGTACTTATCATGTTATCAGGACTTATTTGACCTGCAATGTTTATTATAAATAAAGCTATATATATTATAAGTAGTCCTCTAATTAGGCCATATATAACTCCACCTAATTTGTTTATTTGATCAAGAATTGGTAATTTTGCTATTAAATTTGCTATTGCACTTACAAATCTTATTGCTACTCTTATTAGTATAAATAGTATTAGTATTACTCCTCCTGTTACTATATTTATGGCAAGTGTTCTGGCTGTTTTAGGTAACATTTCGTTTTTGGCTTCTTCTATTATTACATCTGTTATTTCTTCTGAGTTTGATTCTTCTTTCATAACATCATTTGCATTTTCTAAAATTGCATTTTCTATTGTTTCATCTATGCTTGTTACATTTATTACTAAATTTGAAATAGGTTTATATAATATAAATGTTACAACTACAGCTATTACAAATGCACATAAACTAATTGCAAGTGTTACTAATCCTTTTCTATATGCTAGAAATGTTGATAATGCAATTATTGCTATTATAATTAAATCTACTATCATATTTTTTCTCCTTTATAAAAGTTTTATAAATTTATAATTTCTATTTTGTCTCTATAAATAATTCCTGCAATAGAGTCTGAGACTACTATATTTGTTATTTCTTGGTTTGCTATATATCTTTTTACTAGCCATCCTCCGGTGTTTATAAATTCAATTTCTGTTCCTAAGTTTAGGGCAATTATATCACCATATGTGTATATTTCTTTTGCTACGGCATTTACGGTATATTCTTTCGTACTTTTGTTATCTGTGTTTACTATTGTAACTAGTGAATCTGCTGTGAATAATCCAGATGATTTTTCTTCTACTGATACTGCATTATTTGTTAGTTCTATTGATTGGAATATTACTTTTTTATCTTTGTTATCTATTAGTGTTGTTTCTGTATTATTTTCTATTATACTAATTGAGTCTGTATACATACATACTAGTTTATTTTTATCTTGATATTTTACGTTTGTAATTAATTTGTTGCTTTCGCTTTTATATGTATTTTCTAAGGAGTTTGTTGGATCTGTACTTGCTTTTTCTATTGACATTATTCTTATACTAGATTGTATGATTGTTCCTGATGTGTCTACTTCTGCTATTGCTAGATATTTATTATCATTTGAAATTGAAACATCTACACATCTTGTAAATGATAGGTATGTATTAAATAGTTCTTTTCCTTGTGGGTCATAGATTTTTACTACTGCTTTAGAAACTGGGTCTGTTATTACTACTGCTACATATCCATTTTTGTTTACATATACTTGTAATATATTTCCTTCTACTGTTGCATTCCATGTTATGTCTTTGTCTGTTATTAAATATAATCTTTGGCCATTTGATTCTGCTATTGCTAAAAATCTATTTGCTGAGCTAAATATTGGACTTGAAATTTGTACTTCTAGTTCTTTTTCTAAGTTACCTGTATTTCCATATATATTGAATTTATTTTTGTTTAATATTCCTATGTATTTATTAAACGCATATACGTTTGAGGTTTGCTCTGCTTTTAATTCTATTGTTGTTACTTTGTCTTGCTTTACTTCTTTTCTAAATATGTTTGTATCTATCCAATCTCTTGCTTGTTCGTTGCTAAAATATATTATTATTGATGTTGTAATTAAAGCTATTATTAATACTATCAAAACTAAAATTATTATTTTTTTCTTGTTTATTTTGCTTTTTTTAGGTTCTTCTATTTCTTCCCAAAAATCTTTCATATGATATCTCCTTTTTTCTTTTGCTATTTTTGTTATATCATTTTTGGTGTGTTTTTTCAATATTTTTTAGCTTATTTTTACTTTTTACGTAATTGTTTAAGTGTATTATCTTCTTTTATAATCTATGTAAAGAAAAAAAGAAATTATAGTTTTAAAAATAAGAACTTTGCAATTGTTCTATAAGTTTAGGCAAAGTTCTTATTAAATAGTTTTATAAATTCATCAAAATATTTTTTTACACAACTTGATATTTCTATATATATTTTATTATCTTCTGGAAATGTATGTATTGCAAAATGACTTTCTGCTAAAAGCCATAATCCTGTGTATCCTTGTTTTTCAAAATAGTGCTCTACTTTGTTTATTATCTTAAAGCCACTTTTTAAGAGCATATTTTCAAATTGTTTTACTAATATTTCTTCTTTTTGATAATCAATCCATGTATGAAAATTATACATTGTTGCTTCCATTTTATTCATCCCCTTTTATTTTACCAATTTTGTACTTCTTCGTTGTAATATGTTATAAGAGATGGCTTAAATATGCTGTTTACTTCAATATCTTCTAAATTAACTGTTTCATCTTTTCCAAATGTAAACATTGAGTCTATGTTTTTCTCTGTTAAGTATTTTGTTTCAACTTCTAATTTATTTCTTTTATTTTCTCCATCAAATGCTAGGTTAAAGCCCCATTCTCCAAATGTTGGTACTTGTAAATGATATGGCAAGACATTATTAAATTGAGTTTTTATTGTTTTATTTATACACCAAAACGATTTTTTTGCATAATATGGACTTGTTGATTGACACACCATTACGGCATTTTCGTTCATGTTTGCTTTTACATAGTTGTAAAAAACATTTGTATATAATTTATTTAATGTTTCGTTATTTGGATCTGTAAAATCAATTATTATGACGTCAAATTTTTCTTGATTTTCTTGTAGATAGATATATGCATCTTCATTTATAATTTTTAATTTTGGATTTTTTAATGAATTTTCGTTTAGTTTTGCTATTTCATTATTGTTAGTACATAAATCTGTCATTTGTTTATCTATATCTACTAATACAATTTCTTCTACATCATCATATTTTAAAACTTCTCTTGCGGCAAGTCCATCGCCCCCACCTAATATTAGTACTCTTTTATGTGTGGGAGCATACATCATTGGTATATGAACTAGTGCTTCGTGATATCTGTATTCGTCACTTGTACTAAATTGTAGGTTTCCGTCTAGAAATAGTCTTGTATCGTCTTTGTGTTTTGTCATAACTATTTTTTGATATGGTGTTTGTTCTGATAATATTACATCATCTCTATATAGTCCTTTTTCTATATTTTTTGCTATCATATCTCCGGTAAATAGGAAACATAGAATTATTATTAAACACATTAAAGATAATAGTTTGACTTTTTTATAGTTTTGAATGTAATTTTTATATTTAAATACTATTAATAATGATACGATTATATTCATACTTCCTACTAATAAAGTTGTAGTTATAAAACCTAACTTTGGAAATAGTATTAGTGGAAATAGTATAGAACCTATTAGACCTCCGATATAATCAAATGTAAATATGTTTGCTAGGTTTTTTCTTACGTTACTTTCATTATCTTCGATTATTCTTGTTAATACTGGTATTTCTAAACCTACAAATATTCCTATTAATATTATTAATACATACATTATTAATTCATATATATTTGTATATATGTTTGCTAAAAATAGGACTAAACTAGAAAAACCACCTAATATTCCTACACTTATTTCTATAAAAATAAATTTATTAAAAAGTTTTTCTTTTATGTATTTAGATAAATATGAGCCAATTCCCATTGCACACATATATAGACCTATTGTTATTGAAAATTGTGTTATACTATCTCCTTGTAGATATGAACTAAGGCTACTTATTATTAATTCATATATTATTGAACATATTGATATTAATAAAGTTGTGAATAGTAGTAGTTTTGCATCAAATTTTTTTGTTTGTTTGGTTTCTTCCATTTTATAGTACTCCACTCATTATAATCCCAATTGCTATGAACATTCCAGATACCATTATTCCAACAGCTTTGTTATTGTTATCTATTTCTTCTGTAAGGTTAAAACTTTTTTTAAATATTTTTTCTGTTATTTTATATCCAATTAAGCAAAATATAACACCTATTGCAACATATATTATTATTTCAATTAATTTTGATAAAACTTCCATAATTTCCCCCTTTATTTTTTATATAATTACTGTTCTTACAACAATTGCAATTGCTATAAAAATTCCTGCCATTATAAATCCAGCTGATGTATTTTTTTCTTTTAGTTCTTTGTTAAAATTATATGGCACTGCTAAATCGAAAATATATACACTAGCTAGCATTAATATTACTCCTAGTCCTGCATATAATATAGTTATTAGAATTTCCATCCAATTTATTTCCATGTTTTTTCCTCCTTTTATTTTCCTGAACTTGTTCCCCCTCCAGATGATGTTCTGCTATTTACGCTTCTTTGCCTTGCAGAATATGCATAGCTACTATATGTGTCACTAGTATTATTACTAGTATAGCTTCTGTAATAGTGATGATAATGATGTGAATGATACATAGTTCCTGAGTTATTTAAATATTTTTTGGTTGATACTTGTATATATATTAGTCCTTCTTCTTCGTAGACATATGCATATTCTGTATCTGTTTGTAATCCTATTCCATCTTCTCCGTGTGTTTGGATCACTATCTGTTGTTTTAGTTATTCCTTCTGGGACACCATCTATTACATCTTTTACAGTCTCATCTAGTGTTAAAAATGAAGATTTATAAACTTTGGCTTTTTCGTTATTTGTATTATTTGTTACTGAAGTTACATATGTATATTTTGATTGATGTTCTTGTAAGTATTTTTGTATTGACTTATTTTGAAAAAGCCCTGAAAAAAGTGGTAATATTGATAGTATTATAATTATTATAAATACAATCATTATCCATGTTATTGGTGATTTTTTTATTCTAACACCTTTCTTGATTTTTTTATTTTCTTGCTCTTCTAAGTTTTTATCAGCTGTTGCTCTATCTATTTGAGTTGTTATATTTACTGCTTCATTTGGTAAGTAATAACCTATACTTGTTTCTATTTCTCCTTCCCACTCTTCTACTGAGATTATAGTTTTTAAATCGTTTGAGGCATAATCAAAATATTCACATGTTTCATATAAATCTACATCGGCATTTCCATAATAATCTAATACTGTTGCTGTTCCTTTTTCATATAAATCAAATTTTTCATTATTTATGTAGATTTCTAATTCATTTGTGTTTATTTTTTTATCATATGGTTCGTAAATATAATATTCTTCTTGATATTTTTCATTTAACTCTATTGATAACCATTTATGTATTTTGTCTTCATTTACTATTTCGTATTCTTGCCAAATCCAAGTTGTTTCTTTATATTCTATCATGTTTATAATTGTGTATTTTTGATTATCTATATAAAGTACTTGTCCTCTTCTTAATTTCATTATTTTACCCCTTTATTTTCTTTTATAATAATTATAGTTTAATTTTGGAAAAACTTATTATTTTTCCTATACTTATTTGTGTTTTATCTTTCCATTTTTCTATAGATAATACTTTTTGAAGATTTTCCTTACTTTTATATTCATAGTAGTTTACTTCATCATTTAAACATACATCAGTCATACCATAATATGTTTTTACTTTTCCTGTACCTTTTTCAAATAATTCAAATTCTTCGTTTTGAAATTTTATGTTCATTTTTAAATCTATTTTTGTTTGGTTTATTGTTTCATATAAAATTGCTTCTGATGATAATTCTACATTTAAGTAGTAATATTTGCTTGTTTGTATATTTTGTAATTTATATTCTACCCAATATGAAGATTTTTCTGTATATTCTATTCTATTTAAAATTTTATATTTTTCTTTTTCTATTGTTATTTGCTGATTTTCTTCTAAATTTAATAAATCCATAAAATCTCCTTTTATTTAATTAGGATATTTATATTTTATAATATTAGTTATTAAAAATCAAGAAAATCGTTGTAGTTCTTTTTGTAATATTTAAATTTTTATAAAAATTAGTATTGGATTTCATCCCCTTTGTTTTTTCATAGTATGTTAATTCCTAGTTGTTGGAAATGATTTTTTTTGTTATATTTTTTTAGAGGTGAAAAATAATGGATGAGTGGGGTAAAGTAGATTTAAAACTTGATGAGTTTTTAAAGGCTCATAATATTAGTCGTTCTAGTTTATCTAGAAATGCACAAATTCACTACCAACAGTTATTAAAATATTGTAGAAATGATATGCAAAAAGTGGATTTAAATTTACTTGCTAGGATTTGCAAGACTATTAATTGTGAGATAGGAGATATAATTGAATATATACCTCCCAAAAAATAATTGATACTTTTTATTTTATTATGAATTATTTTGTTTTTACAAATATTATCTTTATAATTTGTACTAACCCTAGATATCCAAATATAGGGTATAATAAGCTTACTAAATTTGAAAAACCAATTTTAGAAACTAGTACTGAAGTTATGCACATTAATAATGCTATTTGTGTATAATTTTTTTTATTTTTGCTTGTATTTTGCAAAAAACTTGTTCCTAATGATACACTTGTTGTAAATATAGAAGCAAGTATTATAAATCCATATAATATTCTTAGAATTTCGAAGCCTTTAGAAACAACGTATACTGCTGGCATTTCTAAGTTTTTTATATCTACATCTACTCTTACTAATATTATAAATACAATAAAAGATAAAATTATTGTAATTATTGTTGTTATTATTGAAATTAATTTTATTTTTCTTTTATTTTCTAAATATTCTTTTAAAGTTAATATTACCGGAATTAGTAGTATGCTATTATAACTACAATAAAGGATAGCATCAATAAACCAGTTAGACTCACTTAAGTTTATTACGTATTTATTTAGTTCTAATATATTTACTTCTTTTAAGTTTATTATTCCTATTATACTTAAAAAAACTATTAATATTGGGACTATGAGTTCATTTACTTTTACTACTCCTTTTATATTTTTTGTAAATACTATAAAACTAAATGTGGCAAGTATTAAACTTCCAATTATGCTGTTTATTCCTAATTCTTGTTCAAAATATGCTCCGAAACCTGCTATCATTATGAAAAATGTTACTAGTATAAAGATATTTATTACCATATTTATTATTTGAACTATTTTTGTATTTTTATATTTTTTTAATAATGTATTTAAAAAGTCATTGTAGGTATTTATTTGATTTTTTTTCAATATTTTTAGAGTTTTATATATTACAATTCCCATAAGAAGGCAAGAAATTAATATTCCAAGTATTCCTTGCATCCCATGAGAAAAGAAAAAAACATATATTTCTTGCCCTGATGCAAAACCTGCACCTATTAAAGTTCCAATTAATACAAATACTACTTTTAATACATTTTTCATAATAAAAACCCCATAATATTTTATGGGATTTTAGTTATTTTTATTCTTTTATATTATTTTTTTCTTCTTCTTACTTGCCATACTACAATTCCTGCAATTATTATTAAGGCTGGAACTGTAAATATAACTATTCTTATTATTGTATCTTGTTGTTCTGTTGCTGTATATGTTACTGTTCCTGTACTTTTTCTTGCTGTTATGTCTTCTTCTCTATCTACTAGGTATGCTATAGAGTTTAGCACTAAGTCTTTATTGTAAGCTAATTGTACAGCTGCTAGATTTGAACTTTGTGTTAATTGATAATCTGATGCAAAGTAGTTTTCTCCCCAGATTATTAGTTTTGAGATTTTTGCTTGTTCATTTGTTTCTTCGTTTGCTTCTTTTATTGTTTTGTCTAGTTCTACTCCTACTAAGAATTCTCCTGTTTCTTCTCCTTCTTGTGCTTGATTTGATTGGTTATTAAAGTTAGTTCTAAAATATGCTCCTTCACTTGTCAAAGCTAAATCTATTTTGTTTACATTTAATTCTTCTAATTTGTCTTCATCTACATTTATTTTTGTTGCATTTACAAAGATTACTCCTGTTGAATTATATAAATCTTTTGTTACAGTTGAATACTCTATATTTGGTATTACTAAGTCTGGTGAGTTCATTACCATTTTGCTTGTATTAGTTTCTCTTATTATTCCTACTTCAAATGGTTTTACTCCATATAGTTCTAGTATTTTATTTACATTTGGCATATCTACTTCTTGTGTTATAGCTGCATTTAGCCATAATATATTTTTTCCTGAATTTATATAGTCTATTATTGCATTTGTTGCTATATCATCAAAATCTTTGCTTGGAGTGGTTATTACTAAAGTGTCACAATCATCTGGTACTTTTCCTACTGATAATATGTCTAGTGTTTTTGTTTCATTTATTTCATTTCCTAAAAACATATTTAGGTAATTCATGTTTTGTGATAAAGAAAAATCACTGTATCCTTCTAGGAAATATACTTTTGGTATATAGTCACTTGTTACATTTAAGATTGCACTTGTGAATTTTTCTTCAGCTATACTAATTGTTTCATATGTTGATGTGTCATATGTTACTAGGTCACTTGCTGTTAGTACCTTTGATTTATCTCCACATTCTACTATTATTCCTTCTGTTCCACTTTCTATTCCATATTTATTTGCTAGGTCTGGTCTGGTATTTATATCTACTGCTTCTGCTACTATTCTTTCATTTGCTTTGTTATATTGTTTTGCTAGGCTTAAGTTTGTATCATCTTCTGAGTATCCTATAAAGTATATGCTTACATCTTTATTTATATCTTTTACTTTTTCTTTGCTTTCGTCTGTTAATGTATATAATTGTTCTTGGCTAAAATCTATTGGTGTTAATTCTAGGCTTTGCATTAAAACATTTATTGCAATAAATAGTGCTATTATTATTAATATTAAGATTGCTGTTTTAGTTCCATTTATTAGCCATCTTTTTTTGATTGTTTCTATAAATTTATTTGGTTTTCTTTCTTTTTTATCTTTTTTATTTTCTTTTTTTAGGTTGTCGCCATTTACTTTTTGCTTTTTTTCTTTTTTGTCATTTTTGTTAGTTTCTTTTTTTGGTTTTTGCATATTTTCTTTTTTCTCTTTATTTTCTTTCAATATTCTTACCTCCTTATCTTACACTTTTTCTTCTTTGCATAAATATTATTGTGATTAATAAACATGCAATTGTAAAGGTTATAAATGTTACTGTGTCTGCAATGTCTATTTGTCCTGATGGGAATTTTGCAAACATGTTAATTAGTGAAAAGTTTGTAAATATTTCGCTAAATCCTGGTAAGAACCATGTTAGTATAAAAAATCCTATTGTTATTACTCCTGCTATTATTTGATTTTCTGTTATACTTGAGGCAAGTATTCCAAATGAAATATAGCTTATTGCTAGTAATAAAAATCCAAGTAATGTAACTAATGCTGTTGTTATATGTGGTGTTCCAAAAAAACTTAATATTCCAAAATACATAAATGTACATAATTCAGTAATTACAACTATTGCTGTTGCTGCTAAAAATTTTCCCATTACTACTTGTGTTATACTAACTGGTGATGTAAGTAAAAGTTGTTCTGTTCCACTTTTTCTTTCTTCTGCAATTGTTCTCATTGTAAGTATTGGAACTATAAATGTTAGTATTGTTGCTCCTGAGTAAAATATATATTCAAAATTTGTGCTTTGATATGTAAATACATCTACATAAAAAAAGATGCTAAACATGATTAAAAATAATCCTATAAATACGTACCCTACAGGTGAATAAAAATAAGATTTAAATTCTTTTTTCATTACTGCCCACATTATTTGTTACCTCCTTCTATTAACTTCATAAATGCATCTTCTAGGCTTGAGTCTGCTTTTTTCATTTCAAATATTGTAATATTTTCTTTTGCAAATTCTGCAAATATTGTTTTTCTTAAGTCTACGTCTCCATTTGCTTCTATTATATATTGTTTTGTTCCGTCTTCGTTTTTTTGTACTAAGTCTATTTTCTTTATATCTTTTATTTTATTTTTTATTGTATCTACTTTGTTATTTGGGTCTTCTACTGTTACATATACAGAGTTTCCGTTTGATACTTTATTTTCTAGGTTTTCTGGTGTGTCTATTGCAACTATTTTTCCTTTATTTATTATTATTACTTTATTACATATTTGACTTACCTCAGATAAAATATGTGAACTTAGGATAACTGTGTGAGTTTTTCCTAATTCTTTTATTAAATTCCTTATTTCTGTTATTTGCTTTGGATCAAGGCCTACTGTTGGTTCATCTAGTATTAATATTTTTGGTTCTCCTACTAGTGCTCCTGCCATGCTTACTCTTTGTTTATATCCTCTAGATAAGTTTCTTATTAATTTTTTTTGTACATCTTTTAGGCCTGTTTGTTCTAAAATTTTTTGTACTTTTTCTTTTCTAACTTTTTTGTCTACTTGTTTTAACTGTGCCATATATGTTACAAATTCTTTTACATTTAAATCTGTATATAGTGGTACTCCTTCTGGCATGTATCCTATTTCTTTTTTAGCTTTTTTGGGTTTTTTTAACATACTTACGCCATCTACTATTACTTCTCCTTGGGTTTGTTCTATAAAACCTGTAATCATATTCATAGTTGTACTTTTTCCTGCACCGTTAGGTCCGAAGTAAACCTACTATTTCGCCTTCGTTTATGGTAAATGAGATATCATCTACGGCTACAAACTTTCCATACTTTTTTGTAACATTTTTTAACTCTATCACAAAAAATTCCTCCTTTTTAAATTTGTCTAATCATTATTTCCCTAACATACTATCATTTTATTTTATTAAAGTAAAGCAATTCACAAAAAATTTACAATTGGTAATTTGCCTTTTATTTTTTAGTCTATTATTTTGATTTGTACATATTTATTAAAAGAATAGAGGTGTTTTTTTATGGAATTTATTTACCCTTTTATTATTTCTTTTATGATTGTATTTTTTTCGGAATTGGGGGATAAAACTCAGCTTTTGGTTATGTCTTTTTCTAGTAAAAGTAGAGCTAAAAATGTTTTGTTAGGTGTTGCTATTGGTACTTTTTTTAGCCATGGTATTGCTATTTTGTTTGGTAGTAATATTGCTTCTTTTTCTGATGGGATTTTTGATTTTTATTTAAAAATTTTTACATATATTTCTTTTCTTTTGTTTGGAATTTTAGGATTTATTCCTAAAAAAGAAAAGGCTCATTCTTTAGATACTAAAACTTCTTTTTTGAAAAAAATTACTAATTTAAAATTTAATTATGTTTTTATTGTTGCTATTAGTATTGTTGTTGGTGAACTTGGGGATAAAACATTTTTGGCTTCTTTAGGGCTTGGTTTAGAGTATCCAAGATTTAAGTTGTCTTTGATTTTTGGTTCTATTCTTGGAATGGTTTTTAGTAATTCTTTGGCTATATTTTTTGGTAAGTTACTTGGTAAACATTTAAAAAAAGGTATTATTGAATTTTTTTCTAATATTATTTTTATTGTTTTTGGATTAATTGGGCTTGTTTGTTTGATGATTTGCTGATTTTTGGCTACTTTTTTTAAAAGTTTTTTGTTTTTACTTGACACTTATTTTATTTTGTGCTATTATATTTATTGTTATTTGACAAATGGGTCAGTAGCTCAGTTGGATAGAGCACAGGCCTTCTAAGCCTGGGGTCGGGGGTTCGAACCCCTCCTGGCTCACCATATACAAAAAGTCATACAAATATTGAAATATCAATGTTTTGTATGACTTATTTTTTATGTTTTACTGCAATTTTACTGCAACCGCTCTTTTTATAGTCCTTGTGCTTCAAAATATTGCGTTACTTTTTCTAATTCATTTTGACTAAATTCTTTAAATACTGATGTATATGTATCAAGTGTTGTTTGTATTTTTTTATGTCCTAATATCTTTTGTAATGCTTTTGCTTGCATACCACTTTCAATACATCTAGTTGCGTATGTATGCCTTAACATATGTGTATGTAAATTACTTGTTATATTTTCTTTTTTGTTTAGTCTTTTTAAATATGAATTTATCTCTGATGGTGTTATATATGTATTTTTTTCATTGTCATAAAATAATAGTCCATTTATGTTTGTCATTTGCCTTTTTTGTGCTTGTTTTAATATTGATTTTACTTTATCGTTCATAAGTATAGTTCTTTTTGAATTTTCTGTTTTTGTTGTATCTCCCATAATTGTTTTATCATTTTCATCTCGTGTTAATGTTTTACTAATTGTTATTGTATTATTTTTATAATCAATATCTTTTATTGATAATGCCAAAACTTCCCCTATTCTCATACCAGTATATAATTGCAATAAGATTATATATTTATATTTATGTTCTTGTTTTTCAAGTACTTCTATTAACTTTTTGTGTTCCTCCAATGTTAATGCTTCTATACTTTTATTAGGTTTATCTGATTTCGGTTTGCTAATGCTCTCATTGTCCATAGGATTAAATGGTATTAGTCTGTCTGATACTGCTATTTTAAAAGTTTTATTTATAAGTCTATATATTTTATCTATGCTATTATTACTATATATTGTTAGATTAGGTAATACCTTTCTTATATGATTTACAGTTATTTTTTGTATAGGTAGATTTACTATATCTTTACAAGTACTTTCTATTTGTTTTACCGTTTCTAAATCCCTTATATGAGTTCTTGCACTTACTTTGTTTGTATCGTATTTATTTTGCACATATTCTTTTAATATTTCTATAAAAGTTTTGTTTACTTTTTCTATATAAGTACCTTGATTAATATTATTTATAGTTTTGGTAAATCTCTTCTTAAATTCTGTCAAAGTTTCATTTTTTCTTTGATACATTGTTTTTCTTTCTCCTACTGATGTTGTATATTGTGCCATATATCTTTGACTTGCTTTATGATATGTGATACTTCCTTCTCCATTTCCTCTTTTCCTATTCATCTTAATCAACTCCATTTATTTTGTTTTAATAATCTTTTGAAATGTCTAGAAGTAATTTCAAAAGGAAAATAAACAAACCTAAAACTACTAATATTGTCCACTTTAATATTTTACCAATTACATATATAAATATTTTTAATTTGCTTGTTTTATTTTCCATTGTTTTTTACTTCCTTTCAAAATTAATTTTTAATTATTTATAATGATACTATCTTTGAAACCTATCAAATATGCTTCTTGTAATTCTCTAGTGTCTAAATCCATTCGTATATCTCTAAAATTATAATAATTTTCTATCATTGTTTTATCTTGTAACTTTTCAATAAAATTTGTTTCTAATTCTTTAAATTTCTGGTATTGTTCTTTATAGTCTTTTTTATTTGATACTTTTGAATAACTTTCTTGTATTCTTTCTTCAATAAAATCTTGTAAATTCTCTTTTAAATTTGTATTAATTTTCATTTTTATTACTTCCTTTCATAATTTCTCTAAATGGTTTAAAATTATAATTATTTAATTTAATGTTTTCAACCTCTTTAAGTGTCATAGGTTTTAAACTTGCTATTCCATAAGTCCCCTCTACTTCTATTATGTATTGAATATTTGTTTTTTCTCCACCTTTTAATGGCTTATCTAAAATCATATTATAATATTTATCGTTTATTTTTCTTATATCATTAGTTATTATTTGTTTCATTTACTTTTGTACCTCCATATATAAAATATCTTGATTTTTATTGACAAAGTTTGATTTTTAGCATATTATTTATTTGCAAGTAAGAAATTTTATTGTATTATTATTTAGGTTTAGAGTAGTTATAAATGCCGTTATGACTACTCTTTTATTATTTTTAATATTTGTCCTTCATAGATGTTTGAATTTGTCATATTATTAAGTTCTTTTATTTCATATACGTATTGCCTTATGTTTTTGCCATCTGCTTTATAATCTTTAGCAATAGTCCATAATGTATCACCTTTACAAACTATATATGATATTGTTTCCGCTTCTATATTTGTTTTTGCTATGCTTGTACTAAAAAGAGTAATTAATAGAAATACTATTATTGTTACACTTCTTATAAACTTAAACTTATTTTTTATTATCATTTTTAGCACCTCCTTTATAACTACAATAATTATTTTATATCTTTTGTGATTATAGTATAATATTATTTGATTATATTGTCAATAACTTTTTTAAATGTTTTATAATTATTTTTGATTATATTATATTGACAACAATTATTTTTTTTCGTATAATGTTATATATAATATAAGGAGGGATAATATGTCTGCTAGTAAAACTATTAAAAAAATAATGCTAGATAAAAACATTTCTGTAAAAGAATTAGCAGAAAAATTAAATATGAAACCACAAGTTTTAAGTAATAAACTTTACAGAGACACTTTCACATATAATGATTATGTTAAAATCGCAAATATTTTAAATTGTGATGTAAAAACAATTTCAAGAGATAGTAATATTGAATATCTTAATAATTAATAATTTCACTGACAGGAGTGATACAAGGTCAAAGAAATGGCGAAAATACAATACAACTAATACTAATAATAAATTAATCGAGGAAAAGTATAATAATATGGCTTTTATTGGCTTATATGCTGTAAATGGTCATTATAAGATAATATGTAATTTATTAGATGTTATAAAATCATATACTATTATTGTTAAAGGTACAAAATCAAAAGTAATATATATATATAATACTATAAAACAAGACTTATCAAGTATAGTAGATATATATTTGTGTTGCTATAATGATGCTGTTGCACACGATTACTTATTAGATAGTTGTAATACATTTATTCATAAATGGTCTTAATAATACATTAGAAGCGGATTAAACCGCTTCTTTTAATGTTCTACCACATATAGGGCAATATGATATATCTATTCTATCAATGTACTCTTTTATTTTTGTTATTTCCTTTTCTGTACTTTTTATATCGTTTATGTTGTTAGATACTTCTTGTTTTAATACTAATTGATTTGTTCCATTGATAAATAGATCTAACCTAACAAATAAGTTTATATCTTTGTCATATCCTCCATTATGATGTAAATACTTATTATTGGTTTTATTCTCACAATAATTGCACATTTTCTTTTACCTCCATTATTAAATTTATATATACCTACCCCCACCCCTATAATATAAACAGTAGTGGGGTACAAGTAACCTACTTAAAAATTCCTATTTTATAAAAAGGATTATTTTTAATGTTCTACAATTTATTTTAAGCACTTTTATATTTTAAGACATATAATTTATCATTTGTTTAAAATAAAATACTAAATCATACGTTTTTCTTATGAATTTTAATAATAAAATTGATTTTAAATGTTAATAACAAATACCAAAATCAATAATACATTTAAGTAGTATTCTTCATAAAAAATATATCTTAACAGTAATTTATATTACTTTATATTTTAATGTCTAAAAATAATATGCTTTAGCTATGATTTTTAAGTAAAAAATACTATTTTCTTTGACCTATTAAAGTTGGTCTTGACAATATTTGTGTAATACTCTTTTTATCTTCAAATGGTATTTGCCAACTAGCACCACTTATCTTTTTATCTGTATAATAAGTTTTGTTTGGTTCTCCTATTTTCTTTATTAATCTGTCATATACTGTTTTTTGACAAGTATATAAATTTACTTTACTTGCAAAATAGTCTATATTTATTATTGTTTCTTGTTCTTCTAAATTACTTTTATAAAATTTATTCATTTTCTATCATTCTCCTTTATATTTTTGTTATTTTTCTAACGATTTTATTTGTTTTTGTCTTTTATAATTTCTTCCTGTTATTAATGTAAAAGTGTTTGAATATTAATGTTTTTGCAAATATTTTTGATTTGATTTTGTGCTGTAAAGTTACATTGCTTTACATATTTGCTTTTTACTAAAAATATGTTTCTATTTTTTAGAAGTGATATTAAATTTATTTTTTATTTAATATATCAATATAATATAGTTATTTTTATCTTTTTTTCGTTTCTATTTTTTAGAAAGCTTAAATTAATAATTTTATTAAACATAATTCTATTTTTTAGAAATGATATAATTTTAATTTTTTTGCTTATATTTCAATGAATATTAAATATTTTATATCATATATTTTTAGTCTTTTTGCGTTTCTATTTTTTAGAAGATTATAAGATATCTTACATGGGAGAGCAGGAGAGGGAATACATTATTTATTACTACTTTTAATTTTATTTTCTATTATTTTAGTTTTTCTTTTTTTCTTTGTTTTGGGTTTAAAATCTTTCCATTTTGTTGAAAATTTATAAGTAGTTTTTGTAAAATTCCATTTACCTTTTCCAATAACTTCAATAAATCCATGTTCTTCCAATTCTTCTATTGCTCTTTTAAAAGTTTCATTTGATACAATGTTTTTATATACATTATGTGGATACTGAAATTCATTGCAAAATGATTTTGTAACATAATCCGTCATATAAATATATATAAGTTTGCTACTACTTTTCATAGATGTAAAACTAGGATGATTTAATATACTGTGTGGTAATGCCATAAAACGTTTTTCACTATGAGGATTTAAACATCTTACTGTATCAAATATGCTGAAAGTATTTTCCATATTTCTTTTTTGTTGTTTTGTCATCTTTCTTATACTTCTTGACACTATGTTTTCCCCCTTGTATAACATAAGGAAATGTAGTAAAATAAATATAGATAGCTTATATAAGTTATTCTTTTGAAGCGGATTTGGAAGTTTTGGGAAAGACTGCACATTTCCGCTTCTTTTTGTATTTTATTTATATTCATTTTACTTATTTCTCCTTAATCTTTGTTTGTTCTTCTTTTACTCAAATATTCTTTAAATGCTCCTAATTCTACTTGATATTTCTTACCAAATTTCAATGCTGGCATATCTTTATCGTATGCAAATATTCTTCTAACAACATTTTCACACCAACCTGTTAGTTCTTGAACGTCTTTCATATCAAGCATAATTAATTCATTTTGTGCTATTTGTTTTTGTTCTTTTGTCATATTGTACCTCCTAATTATTTTCTTTTTTTAATTGTTCAATAACTGCAAATATACTTTCTTTTTGCTCTTTTGATAATTCATGTCTTAATTTTCTGCATAATGTAAATTCTGCTATGTTTAATGCTTCTGCAAGTTGCCAATGTCTTATATTGTTTTCCTTAAGTGCTTGTCTAATATCGAGATTTTTCATTTGCTTTTTCCCTCCTTTCTAACTAAAAAAATAGGCCATTAAATAAACAGACTATTAAATCTACTTTTGTTAGTAACCGCCCTGTTCTAGTTACTTTTCGATTTTTTATAATCTACTTATTTAATGACCTCTTTTTGAGTCATATTTATTATTCAATTTCTATGATGTTGTTCTTAACCTTGTTGACAAATATAATTTACCATATTTTTTATTAAAAGTCAATCATTTGTTTTGTGAATTTTCTGTGAACTGCTGAAATACAGGAAACCACAAGAATAATTTTACTTTTTTTGAATAAAATATTTATAACAGCTATTGACATATACGTATAATACGTAGTATAATATAATTGTTAGGAGGAATAGTCATGACGTTTCGAGAACTAGAGAAATTGTTAATCTCCAATGGCTGGTATCATTCTCGTACAAATGGCTCACACTACATATATAGACATAACGAGAAAAAGCGGAAGTATTCCAGTACCTAACCATAAAGGAGATATCCCGAAAGGAACTCTTAACAATATCTTAAAACAAGCAGGGTTGAAATAAACCCTTGCTTGTAAATAATTAGGAGGTATAACAATGAAAGTTATTTATCCAGTATTATTTTATGAAGAAAAAGAGGGCGGATATTCTGTTTTTGTTCCAGATTTACAAAAAGCATTAAATACTAGTGCTTCTACTTGTGGTAGTACATTAGAAGAAGCTATGTCAATGGCAGAGGACTTAATTGCAGGTTTAATATTAGATGAAATGGAAGAGGGAAACAAAATACCAAAATCAAGTAAAATTGAAGATGTATCATTCGAAGAACTAGAAAAGCATTTAGATATAGAAAATTGGGATTATGTTTCTAAATTTAAAACATATATAGCAGTAGATATAAGTTCATTTGCTGAAAAATGGGGAAAAGAATTGATAAAAAAGACAGTAAATATACCTAAATGGATAAATGCAAAAGCAGAGAGTTTAAAAATAAATTTTTCAAAAACATTAGAAGAAGCATTATTACAGAAAATATATAAAGAACAATAAAGCAAAGAAGCGGTAAAATTATAACAAATAAAACCGCTTCTATAAGGAGTATTAAAAATGGACTATAATTCAAATAAATCAGACGAGGAAAAACAAGAACGTAATGCAACAATAATTGCTATTGGTGCTATAATATTTGCAATAATAGGTGCTTTTATTGCTATAAATAATTTTTGGTTATTTATTATAATTTGTATAGTTGGAACAATTATATTTTCTATTGCAAATGCCATTGTAGTATCTATTAAGAAAAGAAATAATAAGTATTAAAAATACTATTAATACTACTGCAATTTTTACTGCAATACAAAAATATTATGAAAGTATATTTTATATAATAGTACAGTGTAAACAAAGTATAATATTGATTTTATATATATTAAATGGGTACTATAAATAGTATAAAAATGTAGTGAAAATACTGTAAAAATCTTTGATTTGCTCTGGCTCACCATATGTAAAAAGTCATACAAGTATTGAAATATCACTGTTTTGTATGACTTTTTTATTATATTTTACTGCAATATGAAAATATATAATCAAAAATAACATTACTAGTATTTGTATAGTAATGTTATTTTTGATTTTTATTAATATTATCATCTTTATTTAGTTTTTCCTAATAAAAAATCTTCTAAGTTTAAATGTATTATTCCATTTTGACTATAATTAATCTTATCCATTGTTATAACATATTTTGGAAAATTATCATTTACATATTTAAATGCTCCAAACTCTCTTTTAATG
>CALXUW010000053.1 GCA_944391795.1 uncultured Clostridia bacterium | reverse complement strand
AATTTTTATTAAATTCCTCGGCTTGCTTCGTAGACGACACCTTTTAACCTTTAAATAAGCGAGCCTCTCGTTACATTTATTCACGCTTCCTTGAGTTATTTAAAGCTAAAAAGGTGTACGCCTACTTCGCGGCACACTCGTCATTTAATAAAAATTATAATAATATCCCCCTTAGACCTTAATCATACAGCAGCAATATTTTTAGCCGATATCCCCCAAAGGAAGAAGTGTCCCAGACTGGTCAAAATGTCCAATTGGGAAACGTCCCAAATTGCCCCTCAATTACCAAAATACCCTTGACTATTATGCGTTTTTGAGGTATTATATTGTATATTAAATTATATATAGAAATGAGGAATTTAAAGTATGTTATGTTCAGAATGTAATAAAAATCCAGCAATACTTTTTTATAAAAAAATAGAAAATGGAAAAGAATCTATGGAAGGATATTGTTATGATTGTGCTAAGAAAAAAGGAATAAATCCAAATGAGGTTTTATATAGACAAAATGAAATTTTATCTAAGGATAAAGTTAATTTAAATGATATGACCAAACAATTTGAAACTATTTTTAAAGATTTAGCTGAAAATATTAATTTAGAAGATATTGAAAATATGGATGGTGCTATTACTTTTGGTCCTGTAGATGATGAGAATAATATTGATGGAAATTCTCCTAAAATCTCTGGTGCTGCTATTCCTCTTGGTTCTATCTTTTCTAATATGTTTGGGAAACAAAATAATCAAAATGATAAGGATGAACAAGAAGAAATAAGTAATTCTAGAAAAAAAGTAAAAGTTGAAAAAAAGAAAAATATTAAACAAAATAAAAAGAAGAAATTTTTGGATACTTTTGGTACTAACTTAACTTCTAAAGCTAAAAATAATGAATTGGATATTGTTATTGGTAGAGATAAAGAAATTCAAAGAATTGTTCAAATATTAAATAGACGTTCTAAAAATAATCCTTGTTTAATTGGTGAACCAGGTGTTGGAAAAACTGCAATAGCTCAAGGTTTAGCTATAAAAATTGCCAATAAAAATGTACCTGCAAAACTTTTAAATAAAGAAGTTTATTTATTAGATATGACGGCTGTAATTGCAGGAACACAATTTAGAGGACAATTTGAGTCTAGAATGAAGGGAATTATTGATGAATGTAGAGAATATGGAAATATCATCTTAGTTATAGACGAAATTCATAATATTATTGGTGCAGGTGATGGTGAACATTCTATGAATGCAGCAAATATTTTAAAACCTGCTCTATCTAATGGAGAAATTCAATTAATTGGTACTACTACTTTAAAAGAATATAGAAAATATATTGAAAAAGATTCTGCTTTAGAAAGAAGATTTCAACAAGTTCTAGTTGAAGAACCAAATATTGAAGATTCTATTGGTATTTTGGACGGAATTAAAAAATACTATGAAGAATATCATAAAGTAAAAATATCTACTGATGTTATTAAACAAGCAGTTATTATGTCTGAAAAATATATTCATGATAGATTTTTACCAGACAAGGCAATAGATATTTTAGATGAAGCTTGTTCTAGAATTAACTTAGAAAATAAAGATTTATATAAATTAGAAATGTTAAAACAAGAATTAATACAAGTTCAAAATGAAAAAGAAGAAGTTGTTGCAGCAGATTCTACAGAAGATTATCAAAGAGCCGCTGATTTAAAAACTCGTGAATGTCAACTAATAGAAGAAATTGATAAACTAAATCAAAAAATGAAGCCAAAACAATTAACTATTCAAGATATTGCAAATGTTATTGAAAGTTGGACAAAAATTCCAGTAAAGAAAATAACAGAAGAAGAAACAAAAAAATTATTAAACTTAGAAACTAACCTTCATAAAAGAATTATAGGTCAAGAAGAAGCTGTAAATGCTGTATCTCGTGCAATTAGAAGAAATCGTGCTGGTTTAAAAAGTACTAAAAGACCACCTTCATTTATATTTGTAGGTCCAACAGGTGTTGGAAAAACCGAACTTGCAAAAGCTTTAGCTTATGAAATGTTTGGCTCAGAAGATTCTATCATAAGAATAGATATGTCTGAATATATGGAAAGCCATTCTACTTCTAAGTTAATTGGTGCACCTCCAGGATATGTAGGTTATGATGATGCAGGTCAATTAACTGATAAAGTTAAAAGAAAACCATATTCTATAATTTTATTAGATGAAATTGAAAAAGCCCATCCAGACGTATTCAATATTCTATTACAAGTACTAGATGATGGAAAATTAACAGATAGTCAAGGAAATACTGTTAGCTTTTCAAATACAATAATAATAATGACATCTAATGCTGGGTCTAATTTAAATAACAATTCTATAGGATTTGGTGGTCAAACTGTAAATAAGGATAAAGTTTTAGATAGCTTAAAAGCTGTATTTAGACCTGAATTTTTAAATAGAGTTGATGAAATAGTTTCATTTGACCCATTAACTAAAGAAGAGCTTTTACAAATAGTTGATTTAATGTTAAAAGATACATTAAATGCTCTTAAAGATAAAGATATAAAATTAGAAATTTCAAAATCTGCAAAGGATTTTCTTCTTGAGAAAGGTACTGATATTAAATTTGGTGCAAGACCACTAAGAAGAGCAATCCAAAGATATCTAGAAGATGAATTATCTGAAATGATATTGTAATCTCAGTTACTAGATGGTCAAACTGTAGTAATTAACAAAGATAATGATAAATTAAAATTTGAAGTAAAATAGGAGAAAACAATGTTTAAACATATACCAAATATTCTAACTATTATAAGATTTTTATTAATACCAATTATTGTGTTATATATTTTTTCAGGTAATTTCATATTGGCATTTGTATTTTTTACTCTATCTGGTTTAACAGATATTGCAGATGGATTTATAGCTAGAAAATTTAATTTAATTTCTAACTTTGGAAAATTAATGGATCCATTAGCAGATAAATTAACACAAATATCAACTCTTGCTTCTTTGGCAATTGTTCATATTATTCCTATATGGATATTAGTAATTGTTTTATTAAAAGAGTTTGTGATGATTGTGGGAGCATCTTTCCTTTATGGAAAAGATGTTGTGGTATATAGCAAATGGTATGGAAAACTTGCTACTGTACTTTTTTATATAGCAATTGTTATTTCTCTTTTATTAAATCAATTTGAAATAACTGGATTTATTGCTAACTTAGATTTATGTATATATTACTTAGCATTATTTGCTACTATCTTTTCTTTAATAATGTATATTAAAGATTTATATAATAAAGGATTTATAGATAAAGAAGATTTAAAAAAGGAAGTTACTGTTGATAAAAAAGAAGTAAAAAATAAAAAAGTTAAAGATAAATAATATAAAAATACACCTATAATAATTTAATATTATTAGGTGTATTTTTATTTAACTAAAAACTAAATTTCTTCACATTTTATAAAACTATCCCTGGCTTTCTTGATTTTATGAGTTTGACTAAAAACTAATTTTCTTCACTTTACTCAAAATCTTCTATTAACTGATTTAATTCTTGTTCTCCATTTACTCTTATTCCATTTTTTAAATTTATTTTATCTGTATCTGTTAGATATTCTGTAGCTATTCTAGTTACTTCATATTCTTCATTAGTTCCATCTTCTAATATTTTATATATTACTACATTTCCTTCTTTGTCTTTTACAATATAATGTTCATTACACTCTCCTTCTTTTTCTTGGTATAAAATTATTTCGTTGGAAGCAAATTTTTCAATTTCATAATTTGGATATTTTTCTTGCAGTTGTTCCTTGTTTAGATTTACCAACCCTTCTGGTAAATTAGAATATTCACTTATAGTATGTCCACATTTTTTATAATATGTTTTTATTGTAAATGAACAATTAGGAGAAATTTTTTCTTCATTAGATGATGTTTCTTCTAGTATTTGATTTTCTTGCATTTGCTCATATTCATCTGTACAATCATCTAAAATCTCTTCTTCTGAAACTTTGGTTGTGGTTACATTTTGCACAGTTTCATTCTTATTGGGTTTAAATATCATTATTGCTGTAAACATGGCTCCTATAATTACAATAATACATATCATTACTAATATTACTTTATTCATATATAAACCTCCATAAATACTTTTTTTACTAGTATTTACAGATTTAACATATTTATACATGTTTTATCTTTTATTTAAAATTGTTTTAGATTACTTTTTTATATTTTAAATTTGTTTTTTTATTTTAATTTCTCCGTTTAGAATTTACTTGTAAAATTATCTCCCCATCTTGGTCTGTTCTATAAATTTTTGTATGTTCTAGCCTATTTAAAACTTCATTTGATGGATGGTTAAATAAATTGTTTTTTCCTACACCTATTAAACAAATTTTAGGATTTACTGCTCTTAAAAAATTTGAAGTTGTAGAGGTTTTAGATCCATGGTGGGCAATTTTTAGAACTGTAGCTTTCAACTTATTTAAATTTTTAGAATATTCTTTTAGTATTTCTTCTTCTGCTATTTTTTCTATATCACCTGTAAATAACACCTCAAAATTATTATATTTTAATTTTGCAACTATTGAGTTATTATTTAATACATTTTCTTTAATTTGTTTTCCACTCGGCCATAATATTTCAAATGATATATTATTATCAAATTTTAAAATATCTCCTTTTTTTAATATTTTTACACTTATCTTTTTGTTTTTTACTATATCTACAAATCTTTTATAGTTATCTCTGTCTTCTATTTGTTTTGGTATGTATACCTTTCCTACTTTTAATTCTTCTAATATGGTAAGTATTCCTCCTACATGGTCTTGATCAAAATGTGTAATTACTATATAGTCTATTTTTGTTACTCCTCTATCTAAAATGTATGGAAGTAAAGTACTTTTTCCTACATCAAATTCTTTTGAATCACTTCCTCCTCCATCTATTAATATTGTTTTATTATTTGGGGTTACTATAAATGTACAATCTCCTTGTCCTACATCCACAAAATAGATTTTTAGATTTTTTGGAATTATAATTTGAACAAATAGAAAAATTATTAATAAAAAACTAACTATTTTTAATTTATACTTTCTTTTTTGCTTTATCTTATATTTAAATAATGATATTAAATTTTTTATTCTTATTGAAGTTGGATTTAAAAATTTTGAATTATATATTAAATATATTTGATTTAATATAATAGCTATTATAAAATACATTACTATTAAAAACTCATTTGGAGTTGGTACATAGATTTTTGAAAATGGCAAATAACTTATTTTAGATATATTAATTAACAAATTTATACCGAAATTTAAAAACATCCCTATAATTTTAGATATTGGAAAAGAAACAAAAGAAATAATTATACAAACACATGAAATTATTATAATTGGACCTATTATAAAACTTACCAATAAATTAGAAATTAAAAAATATATACCTAATAAATTAAAATTATATAACATTATTGGTAATATAACAATTTGAGCTGAGATTGTTACTGATAAAATCTCTTTAATTTTTGCTATTAAAAGAATTATTTTTCTATTTAATTTATATTCTATTTTCTTAAATTTTATCTTCTTAAAAAATATAGATACACTTTTTTGAAAAACAATTATACCTATCGTTCCGAAAATATGATAATTGCAGACCTATATTTAATATTAAAAATGGATTATATATTAACATTATAAGTAAAGACAATGATATAGATGTCCATATATCATTTTTTCTATATATCAATTTAGAAAATACCATTAATATTCCCATAATACTTGACCTTACTACTGATGGAGAAAATGAGGTTATGAACATATATAGTAAGAGGATTATAATTGTTATAATATAAGTTTTTCTTTTTCCTATAGCTTTTTTAAATATCATTTCTATTCCTAGTATTATATATGTTATGTGCATTCCTGAAATTGCTAATATATGAGATATATTAGTTATTTTAAAATTTTCATTTATTTCTTCGTCTATATCTTCGGTAGCCCCTAATACTAGACCTTTAAGAATTGAAGCTTCTTTTTCTTCTAATATTTTATTAGCATTTTCTTTCATTTTTAGTGACATTTTATTAGATAGACTAAAAACAATATTTGTTTGATTTTTTAAAATTATCTTTATATCTTTTGCTTTTATTGTTCCATATATTTGTAATGTTTTTAAATATTCTTCATAGTCAAAACCTTTATAATTTCTTTGCTCGTTTGGTTTTAAAAATTCTCCACTTACAATTACTTTATCTCCATATTCTAATTTTAAATTTAAATTCTTTTTTACTTTTACATATATGTTAGTATTTTTGTATTTAGTAGAATCATTTGCTTTTTGTACTTTTATTTTATAAGTATAGTAGTATTCTTGTTCTTTTCCATTATCTATAACTATTCCTTGAATTAAATATTCTTTTTCATCTTCGTAAAGATTAGAATATTTTTGGTTTTGTTTTATTACTATAAAATTTGAAATTAATGAAAATATAATTATAATACTTATAATTTTAAGATTAAAAAATATTTTTATATATCTAAAATATCTTTTTATAGATAATAATTTTAATTTTTTTCTTGATGTATCTAATTTATTATTTGATATGAAAATTTTTGAAATAAAATAAATTGCAATAATAGAAAAATAAAAAAGAGCTATACTAAAATTAATGTATAGCCCCCATAATATACCTATTATATATCCTATTACTGCAATTAAAATTGGTCGCTTAATTTTTTTATACTCCCTTCTTTTAATTGCTTTTTATTTATAATACTCTTCTTGCTCCTATATAGTTACTTGCTGCTTGATTTAGTGGTACAATACAAACGGTTTTTCCTGGTCTTGGTGCATGTATTACATTTCCTCCCCCTACATAAATTGCAACATGCCCACTATATACTACTAAATCACCTAATGCTAAATTGCTTTTACTAACTGCTGTTCCAACTTTTCCTTGTGCTGATGATGTACGTGGTAGAGATACTCCAAAATGACTATATACATATTTAGTGAATCCTGAACAGTCAAATCCAGTGCTTGGAGATGAACCACCATATTTATATTTTACTCCTATAAATTTTTTAGCATATTCTACAACTGTTGCTCCGCTTGTTTGGGCTGACGAGTTATTTGTTTGCTCTTCTTTTTCTTGAACTACAGTTTCTTTATTTTCATTTTTTGTAACATTTCTTGGTGTGCTTGAAGATCTTGATGTTTCTTGCTTTGTTTCTGATAGTAGTGATGATGAAATATATCCTTCCTTATCTTCTACTTTTACTTTGCTCCATCCATTTTCTTCTGATAATACTTGTACTGCTGTGTTTACTGATAATTTTGCAATAACTTCAGATGATGTATTTGCTTCTTTTCTTAAATTTACTGTTTGCGAATTAATATATAATGTTTTTATTGTTTCTTGCGTTTGGTTTTCTTGTTCTTGTTTGTTTGCTTGTTCTTCTTGTTGTTTTTGTTCTAGTGTTTTTAGGTTTTCTTTTCTTATCCATCCTTTTGTAGTATTTGTTTCTATAGAGGCCCAACCGTTTATTATTTCTGTTACAGTTACTTCTTCATCTTTTTTTACTTCTATTATGTCAGTTGCATTTATTGCTGGTACTATTTTTAGTTTTGAGTCTTTTGCAACTATTTGTTTGCCAATTGTTATTTCATTTTGATTGCTTGTAGAAGTTTCTTGTATTTCTTGACTTGTAGTTTCTACTGTTTGTTCTGGTTGGTTATTTGTGGTTTGTGTTTGATTTTGAGTTTCATTGCTAGCTTCTTCTTGTGTATTAGCTGTATTATTTTTTGCCTCTTCTATTTCATTTTGGTCTAGTGTTATTAAGTCTTCTCTTAAATAACCTGTAATTCCTTTTGCTTTTACTTTGTACCAATTTTCTTGTTTTTCTAGTACTTCTACTTCATCATTTAGAGAAAGAAGTTCTAGTATTTTGCTATCCTCATTTGGTTCTTGTCTTAAATTTGCTGTTTCTACACTAATTTTTGCTGTGTTTGCTGCTAAACTCATGTTTATAAAAAACAAACTGATTATACATATGATTGCCATAACTAATATGCTTTTTATATTCTTTTTACTTTTCATTTCAATATTACTCCTTATTATTCATAATATATTACATCCTTTTTTCAATGTTTCCAGTATACTAAAAAAAAGAAAATTTGTCAAGTTTTTCTAAAACTTTTACCAAAATTATTGACAAATCAAGGTTTTTATAATATACTATTTTAGCAAATGTGTTAGAATATGATTTAAATTTAAAACTTCTCCCCGGTGGTTTTATATTTAATTTTCATATATAAATAAAAAATAAAATTTAATTAAGAAATAGGAGGATTATTATTACCATGAATAATACTACATATAGTGCAAAAAAAGGTGAAGTTGAAAGTAAATGGTATATAATTGATGCAGCAGGTATACCACTTGGTAGAGTTGCTACAGAAGCTGCTTTAATTTTAAGAGGAAAACACAAACCAACTTTTACACCTAATATTGATACAGGTGATCATGTTATTATAATTAATTGTAAAGATGTTGTTTTAACAGGAAATAAATTAAATCAAAAAACTTACAGACATCATTCAGGTTATATTGGAGGAATGAAAGAAGTTCCTGCAAAAGTAATGCTTGAAAAAAATCCAGAAAAAGCTATGACTTTAGCTGTAAAAGGAATGTTACCACATAATTCTTTAGGAAGACAAATTCTAAAAAAATTAAGAGTATATGCAGGTAGTGAACATGAAAATCAAGCACAAAAACCAGAAGTATGGGAGGTAAGAAAATAATGGCTAAAAAAGAAAATATAGTTTTTTATGGTACAGGTAGAAGAAAAAGTTCTATTGCCAGAGTAAGATTATTAGAAGGTACTGGAAAAATAACTATCAATGGAAAAGATATAGATGAATTCTTTGGTTTAGAAACTTTAAAAGTTATAGTAAGACAACCACTAACAGTTACTAATACAACTTCAAAATATGATGTTATTGCAACTGTTAAAGGTGGTGGAACTACTGGTCAAGCAGGAGCAATCCGTCATGGATTAGCAAGAGCTTTAAATGAAGCAAACCAAGAATATAGACCTATTTTAAAACAAAATGGATTCTTAACTAGAGATCCTAGAATGAAAGAAAGAAAAAAATACGGTCTTAAAAAAGCTAGAAAAGCTCCACAATTTAGTAAAAGATAGTAAATATTTTTTTCAAAACATAAGAACCTTAGAAGTTTTAAAACTACTAAGGTTTTTTTATTGGCCATAAAAAAGAATAAGAGCTAAAAAAACTCTTATTCCTTTTTTACTAATTCTTTAGCAACAGTCTCACATTTTCCAAACGTATTATAGGTATAATATTTATATTCATGTCGTTGGCATATAATAAAATATTATATCCATCTAATAGGTTTGAATTGCAGTCTACTATTACTGGCCTATTTAATTTTCCGTAAATATCATAAAATTCAGCTATTCTATGATATCTTCTGCCTCTCAGTTCTTCTTTTTGCCGTCTATACTGTATAGACTCCAAATCAACATAAGATATCCACCAGCTAGGAAGAAGAAAACCTTTTTCCCTGAAAATCTTTTCTCGTGATTCTCTTACCTTTTTTAAGAATACTTTCTGTTGTTTTTTTGATTTAATACTTCTATAACACAAGTATTCTTCATGGACCAGATCACCTTTTGCCGAATTACATTTTGAACAAGAAGGAAACAAATTATTAGTTATACTGATACCACCAGAGGCTCTGGGATATCTATGATCTAAAGTACTCGTTTCCTTGCTTAGCCTTCTTCCGCAATATATGCATCTTCTTTTTCGAATTGCATATGTGAGTTCGTACATCAAATCTTCAAACCGTTCTAGCTTTTTTATTTCAAGCATTCCTCCTTCTATTTGCGCCATTGACTTCATAAAAAATTTGCCCTCTGGTAAATCCATAATCATAGAATTACTTAAAAGCTCCTTTCTAAAATTATTTATCTTAAAAATATCACACATATAACATTATTTCAATACTTTTTTTAATTATTCTACAAATTCTATTGCTTCCCCAAAATCTTTTAATCCATCTATATTATAAAATGTATCTGGAATCTTTCCTACTATGACATTTTCTATTAATAAAACTTGATTGCTTATCTTTTCGGAAATGTTATCAAATGGTGTTAAAATATTAACTTTACAATCAACTTGCAAATATATTCTATGTAATGTTTGATTTATTCCTTCTGCTTTAAACTCACTTCTTAAGTCTGTTTCTACATCACCAATTGTAGATATTTTTATTTTTATTTTTGGTCCTTCTCCTGAAAATAATTTAAAGCCTGTAAAACTTCCGAAGTGCAATTTCTACATTTTCTCTTCCTTTTGTATCTAATTCTTCTTGGATTCTATTTGCTACATCTGAAATTATTTCGTTAATTACTATTATATTTGATCTTATCATATTTATATTTCCGCTATTATCTTTTTCTATTGTAAATAATTCATCATAGGAATAATTTTTCATTACATTTGTTGCTTGTTCATTTGAAACTATTGTAGCGATTGATTTAGCTTTATTGGCACATAATGTATCGAAAATTGGAAGTATGGAATCTAATACTAATTTTGCAGTAACAAATGCAATTGATAATATTACTAAAATTTTAATTAATTTTTTACCTTTTTTGGTAGTTAATTTTTTACTGTTATTTAGTAAAAATTTTGGTATTCTTATTCTAGGTCTTGAATAAATTTTATTCATATCTTATTTACTAGGATTTCTTCTTGTTTGACTTTACTTCTTGTATATTTTGGTATAAATAGCTTTTGTCCCTCTAATATTAAATTAGCATCTTCAATACCATTTGTTCTTACAATATCGTCTATTGTACTTCCTAGCTCCTTTGCTATTTTCCATAAGGTATCACCTTTTTTTACAATATACATTACTAAATTATAATCTTCTTCTTCTCTTTCACCATTTGTTTGTATTTCATCCATAATATTTAAATTTGTGTTTTTTTGTAAGTTTCTGTTTACTTCTAAATCAATGTTACTTGTAATTGTTGATCCATCTTGTATTATAAAATCTTGATTGGCTACTTCTATATCTATTTTGCTGTCCATATTTTTAGCATCTTCTATATCACTTATTGTGTAATTAAAAGGAATTTTTGCATTTCTTGTATCTACTTGTAAGTCTTTATCAACTAACATAAAATTAAGATTTAAAACTCCTTCATATAGTATTTTGCTATTTTGTTTACTCTCGTTTTCAATTAATGGCATTACATCTACATCTATAATGCTTTTATTATCACAGCCTTCTAATTGAACTTTTTCACGTATTTGAATAGTTTCTTTTTGGCTTGTTTTATTTGAAATGGTTTTTATATTTTTTTTGTTAAATTCTAATATTTCACATGGACTGTATAAGTCTTGTATTAAATTTATTTGTTTTTCTTCATAAACCATTGCTGTAACTCCTATTTCTATTTCAATATATATAGAGTGTTCTTCCATTGAGTTTGGTTTTATTACTAAATTTTTTATTTCGTAATTTACATCACAAATATTGTTTTCTGTTACATTTGGTATATCAATAAATCCTACTACTGGAATTTTTGTATTTACTAGGTTTATTCTATTATCTTCAGTTAAATACATTATTTTTACTTGCGCTTCTGCTTTTGTTAATATCTTGTTATAGCTTACTTTTATGTCTTTATCACAAATACATATGTTGGCTTTTAATATTTCTGCTAGATTATCTACATTGTCTATTGCTATTGTATCTTTTGCATAGATTTTAGTTTCTCCCATACCTACTAATGAATTTAATTTTAAATCTTCTTTAAGTAGTTGTATATTTTGGGCATTTTGTATGTCATTTATAATTTCTATTTCTTCATTTGAATATAGTTTTAAATTTACTTCTAGTGCTGCTTTTATTCCTATTTTTCTTCCATTTATAACTTTACATTCGATATTTTTTAAGTTGCTTTCAACTATAAGGTTCATTCCTTCTTTGGCGTTTGGCATTCCAATAGTTTCTGAAAAATCTAAATTTGTACTAATAGCTCTTATTTTATCTTTGCTATCATCTGCTAAGTACATAATATATGCATTTATATTTCCATCTAGTCGTATTTTTTCATCTAGTATCTCTTTTTTATAAATACACACCACACCACTTGTACAAATTGTATTTAATATATCTGGTTTTGAATCTGGAACTATCATGTCTCCTTCTATTAGTAAAACTTCTCTTTTTTGGCTTATTAATTTATTTACACAAAGTTTTTCATTTACTGTATCTACAACCATATTTTTACCTCCTTAATTTTTCTTTATTAAAATATATTTCTTTATTTATAAATTTATGCACAAAAAAAAGCAGATATTATATATTCTGCTTTTTTATAAAAATTTTATAATGTCGTTTTCTTTCTTTTGTTTTGTTCTATTGGCGGAATTAGTGGACAATATCCATCTCCGTCAAAAACATCTACTTCTACTGTTCTTGTTAAAACATCTGTATAACTGTAAGTAACATTTCTATTATTTTCTTCATATTTTACAACGAAAATATTTGGATATGCTTTTTCTATTGTAGCTTCTTTCTCAAAGGCTTTACTTCTTCCTAAAGAACCTTTTACTATTATCTTTTGTCCTACTTTCTCTAAGATATCAGTTTTTAGATTTGCTATATCTGATCTACAAATCATGTTATCACCTCTTACTTAAGATAGTTTGATTATAGCATTTCTTGCATAAATTGTCAAAAAATGTATTGAAGTGTAAAATCTTTGTATCTCAGTTTTTTCAGGGTTTTGAAGGATTTTAATTGTGTTTTTTACAGTTGTATTACATTTGTATTACAAATATGTTAAAATGGTTTATTTTTAGTTATATGTTGTTTTAGACATTTTCCCGTTTGCGCCTATTCCTCCCACACCGTCTTTACCATCTCTTAGTTCATATGCAATATCATCTACAGTTATATATTTATATTTTTCAGTTATTGCTACTTTTCTTGCAACTACTAATGGATCTAAAAAGTCAATTAATATTCTAGCTGGTGAAGAAGCAAAATTTGCACCTGCTGATATAATAGCTTCAAAATAACTTTGACAGGCACCTGCAAATATTACTAATTTTTTATTTTTTTCTTTATCATATCTTCTTGCTTCTTTTACTGTTTCTATAAAGTACTTTGAATTTCTATAATTGTATAAATCATAGTAGCCTACTCCTCTTTTTATCATACCGTCATGTCCTGTGATTACTAAAATGTCTGGAGTATATATTTCTAGTAAATGATAGACTATTTTTGGTTGCTTATATTCTGGTATATTTTTTACAACTGCATCAAGTCCAACTTTTTGATAATATCTATATGATTTTTCACTATATTTTTTGTCACCGTCTGCTGACTGTAGTTTAGTAAACTAATTTTTTAATTTAACTTAAAATTAAATTTAATTTCTAATGTTCTATCTTCATTAAAAATTACTTCACTTACTAATTCATTTAAATAATTCATTAAATTGTCTTTATTTTTAAATTCATTAAATTTTTGTATTACTTCATTTTTATTTTTTTCACATATTATTTCTTTAGATAATTCTTCCTTTTGTTTCTCATAAATTTCTATTTGTTTGTTTAAACTCTCTCTTTGTTTTATAAATTCATCTACTGCTATAATATTATTTGTTTTATTTAAATACAGTTTTTTAATTTGTATTTTCTGCCTCTTAATCTCTTTATTTAGATATTCCTTTTGGTGTTTATGTTTCTTTAGATTTACACTATATTTAATTGCATTTTTGGTAATATAATCCTTTGTTATTTTGTTATTTATAATATCGTTTAATTTGAAATAAATTATATTTTCTATTTTTTTAATTGATATAGTATGTGTATTTTTACAAGTCTTGTTTTTATTTTTTCCATTTGGGCAATATAAGCTAAATGTAACTTTGCCATTTTCTCTTTTTCTACCGCTTACCCTCATAAATTTGCCACATTCTCCACACTTGATGATACCTTCAAGCTTTCCATGATATTCTTTTTTTCTATTAATTTTTTCATTATTTCTTTTTATTTTTTCATTTGCTTTTTTATATAATTCTTTACTAATGATTGCTGGATGTGTATTTATTATAATATCTCTTTTAGATTGAATTATATAATCTCTTTTCTTCTGTCTGTAATTTTTTTTGCTTGATTTTCTTTTATATGTATTACCAATATAAATTTGATTTCTG
>CALXUW010000052.1 GCA_944391795.1 uncultured Clostridia bacterium | reverse complement strand
CAATTGGACAAAATGTCCAATTGGGAAACGTCCCAAATTGTCCCTCTTGCTTTTTTGTTTAACATTTTTTGTGCTGACTGTTCTAAGAAAAACGATGCTAATTACAAAACTACAGTAAACCTGGATAAAAAATTTTTTTGAAAATATTTGACATTTCAATATAAAAGTTGTAATATATATGTAGTGAATAACAAATAAGTTTCATTTCTAATGATGTTCACAAATATATTAATATTTTGGTCGATGTTAATATAATAATTTTGTATTCATTGCTCTTTAATAGAGTTAATAAAAGGAACAAAAAAAGACTAGGAAATTGTCAGGCTTTCCTAGTCTTTTACTATGTACTAAAAGTACTTAGTTTTGGTCTTTGTGATTGTTTCCATATACTAACACTATTACTAGACAATTATAATAATTAAATCAAAAATTTACCCAAATATTTTTATAAAAAAATCTTTACTTTTTCTTCTATCTAATATAAAATAACCTTAAATTGGATATAATAAAAATTAAATTATAAGAAAAAATTGGAGGAAACTAATGAAAAATAAAAATGAATTAAGTTACAAAGATTTAAAAATGACATGTAATCCTGACCTATTTAAATTCACAACAACTCAAGAATTAGAGCCAATTCAATCCGGGATAGGCCAAGATAGAGGAATAAAAGCCTTAGAATTTGGATTACAAGTAGATGTAAAAGGCTACAACCTATACTTAGAAGGACCTAGCGGTGTCGGAAAAACCATGTATACAAAAAACTACTTAAATAAAATAGCACCAAAAAAGAAAGTACCATCAGATTGGTGTTATATATACAATTTTGATAACCCAAATGAACCTATTGCAGTTCAATTACCAGCTCGGTCAAGGAAAAGAATTTAAAGACTCAATGGATGGATTTATTAAAGAAATTAGAAAAGATATCAAAAAAACATTTAACAATGACGACTTTGAAAAAGAAAAAGCTTTAATAAAGCAAGAATTTGAAACCAAACGTACAGCACTACTTGACAAACTAAATGAAGATGCATCAAAATACAACTTTCAAGTAAAAGCCGCTCAAAATGGTATATATATGATGCCTTTAGTTGATGGCAGAGCAATAGAAGAAGAGGAATTTGAAAAACTAGACGAAAACGTAAAACAAGAATATGAACAAAAGTCAGTTTTAGTTCAAGAACAAATAATGAATGTAATTAGTATGATAAAAGAAATTGAGCGTGAATCTGACAAAAAAATATCTGAATGGCAATCAAATGTTGCTTTGCTTACTGTTAATGTTCATATTAATTATATAAAATCAAAATATAAAAGAAATAAAAAAATAAATAAATTTTTAAATGATGTAAAACAAGATGTTCTAAAAAACATTCCTGTATTTTTAGAAGATGAAACAAAACAAAATCCAAATCAACCACAAAACCCAATGCAAAGAAAACCAGACCCTTGTTTAAACTACCGTGTAAATTTATTTGTTGATAATTCTCTTCGCGAAGGTGCCCCAGTTATAATGGACTCAAACTATTCTTACCATAATATTTTTGGTTCTTTAGAATATGAAAACTATTATGGAGCACTAAAAACAGACCACACTATGTTAAAACCAGGTCTTCTACATTTAGCAAATGGTGGATATATAATATTTCAAGCAAAAGATTTACTTTCAAATGGTATGTGTTATGAAGCATTAAAAAAAGCCTTAAGAATGAAAGAATTAGGTATAGAAAATACAGCAGATCAACGTTCTTCTATGGTTTTAGTTTCATTAAAACCTGAACCTATACCACTAAATTTAAAAGTAATTTTAATTGGTAGTAGTTCTATTTATCAAACTTTACTTGCAATGGATTCTGATTTTAGAAAATTATTTAAAATAAAAGTTGAATTTGAAGATGATGCTGTAATAAATGAAGAAAATATAAACAAACTTGCAAGAATAATTCACGGATTTTGTGAACATGAAGAACTACCACATTTAGATAAAAGTGCAATGGCTCGTTTAGTTGAATATGGCTCTAAAATAGCAGGTAGCCATAGTAAAGTTTCAACTCGCTTTGATGATTTAATCCAAGTAGTAGGAGAAGCTGCAACTTGGGCAAAAATTGCTAAGTCTAAAATTGTAACTTCTGAATTTATTGATAAAGCATTAAATGAAAGAATAGAAAGAGTTAAAAAATATGACTCTAGATATTTAGAAATGATAAAAGAAAATTCAATATTAATTAATACTTCTGGTTTTAAAGTAGGAGAATTAAATGGTCTAACTGTAATGACAATTGGAGATTACACATTTGGAAAGCCAGCTAAAATCACAGTTAATACTTATACTGGAAAAAGTGGAATTATAAATATTGAAAGAGAGGTCGAAATTTCAGGTCCTTCTCATTCAAAAGGTGTTTTAATACTTTCTGGATACTTAGGAGAAATGTTTGCTCAAGATATTCCTTTATCTTTAACCGCAAGTATTTGTTTTGAACAACTATATAATGGAGTTGATGGAGATAGTGCTTCTAGTACTGAACTTTATGGTTTACTTTCTAGCCTTTCTGGAATACCAATTAATCAAGCTATTGCAGTTACTGGTTCTGTTAACCAAAAAGGACAAATACAACCAATAGGTGGAGTAAATGAAAAAATAGAAGGATTTTTCCAAATTTGTAAGATGAGAGGTTTAGATGGTTCTCATGGTGTTATGATACCAATTCAAAATGTAGATAATTTGCAACTATCAGATGAAATTATAGAAGCTGTTAAAAATAAACAATTTCATATATATTCTATTTCTACAATTGAAGAAGGAATAGAAATTTTAACAGGTGTTCCTGCTGGTAAAAAAGATAAAGATGGACATTTCCCTGCAGGTACTGTAAATTATTTAGTTTATGAAAAATTAAAAAAATATGCAAAAGTAAATCATTCTAACTAGAAACTGTTTTTAAATTTTAAAAAATATATAAAGTGGACTTACAAATATTAGACTAAAAAAGTTCAATATTTGAGTACACTTTATATATTTTTTATATTTTAACTTTATACACTTTTTTCTATATACTCTACAAATTCTTTATAAATACAACTTTAAGATATATTTTTTCTAATTTATGATTTTAAATTATAATACATTTTCCAAATTAAATGCATATTTATCTTGAATATGTTTTAATTCAAAAACACTTTTATCTAATTCATTTATTGCTTCTTTATATTCTTTTGTTTCTATAAAACTTTTTAATGCAGTCATATTTGTTTCTACTAATTCTAATTCTTTATGTTCTATATAATATGCTAACTTATCATGTCTATTTCTCCATTCTTGATTAACCTTATCTATTTTATCTAAAATGGCTTTTTCGTTATTTTCTTTTTCTAAATCTATCCTTAGTTCTTCTAGATTTTTTGATAGTTCTTCTACTGATGATTTTGTATAGTTTTGTGTAACAATATTACCTATAAAAATCATAATAACAATTACTATGCAAATAATACCTTCTCTTAACATGATTCCTCCTATTTATTTTTTTCTTTTTTTTGGCAAAATATTTGACCTTTTCCATCTAATGTTACAACTAGTGCTTCTTCTGGTTTTATTCCAAATTTTTCTACTTGCTTTTTTAACCACATATAATTTTTGCCTATCATCTTTAAATTTTTATCCATTATTTTTCCATCTACTACTAAATCATATGGTATTCCTTCATAATCTGGCTTTATATTAAAATCTTGTGGAATTGTGTTTCGTTTTTCTGGTTTTTGTATTATTGTAACTTCTCCACTTGTTTCTAATATTGCATATTCTACATCTCCTAAATTTACTACGTTATTTCCTCTTAGTCTTTCTTGTAATTCGTTTATTGTAAATCTTTCTTTTTTTAATTCTTTTTCCATTATTTTTCCTCTATATATTAATATTGATGGTTTTCCACAAATAATTTCTCTTGCTCTTATACTTTTTAAATTTATCATTGAAATTGTTAGGTGCATTACTAATAATCCTAAAATTGGTATTATTCCGTTTGAAATTGGTATTCCTACTTCTGTCATCGGAATTGATGCTAAATCTGCTATCATTATTGAAATCGCAAGTTCAAAAGGTTGCAATTGTCCTATTTCTCTTTTTCCCATTAATCTCATAACTATTAATACTATTATATATAAAACAATTGACCTAAAAAAAGTAATTAACAAAAAAACACCTTCTTTTAAATTTTATTTTTTGAATTTATTTTTAACATTTTTTTACTTTTTTATACGAATTTTTTTGAATAAAAAAATTTTTTTCGTGAATAATAATTTTAGAACCTTAAAAAAATTTACATTATAAAATAAAAAACTAAGGAGGTTATTCTTTATGCAAGAAGCAAATAGTAGTCATGTAGAAAAGAAAACATCTACTGTATGGCAAATAGTCGGAAGATTAGCTGCTGCTGCAGTTGTGTTGGCTATTACTGCATTTTTTACACCTGGATTTACTATTAACAGTATTTGGACATTAATAATTGCGGCTGTTGTTTTAACAGTAATAGATTATTTAATTATAAAATTTACTGGTTTACATGCAAGTCCTTTTGGTAAAGGTTTTGTTGGATTTGCATTAGCCGCTATTGTTTTATATGTTACTCAATTTTTTGTAGCAGGATATTCTATTTCATGGATAGCTGCAATTATTGGTGCCTTAATCTACGGTGTAGTTGATTACTTTATACCAGGAAATCAACAAATGTAGCAAAAGAAAAATGCCTTGAATGTTAAATATTCATTCTAGGCATTTTCTTTAAAAGATTTTTTTGTTTAGCATATATTACATATTTTTTTGAACTATATCCCCTTGTTTTTTATAGATACTATTTGCTTGTATAACTCCTCTTACTGATGATAACGGATATATGTTTGTATTTTTTCCGAATTACTGTACCTGGATTTAAAACACTTCCACATCCTACTTCTACTTCGTCTGCTATCATTGCTCCGAATTTTTTTTAGGTTTGTTTCAATTTGTTCTTTTCCATTTTTTACTACAACTAATTTTTTGTCTGATTTAACATTTGATGTTATAGATCCTGCTCCCATATGTGATTTAAATCCTAATATTGAATCTCCTACATAATTATAATGTGGTACTTGTACTTTATTAAATAATATTACATTTTTTAATTCAGTTGAGTTTCCAACAACTGCATCTTTACCTACAATTGCATTTCCTCTAATAAAGGCTGAGTGTCTTACCTCTGCATTTTCGCAAATAATTGTTGGTCCTGCAATATAAGAAGTAGGTGCAATTTTGGCACTTTTGGCAATCCAGATATTTTCACCTTTTTTCTCATATATATTTTTGTCTAATTTTTCTCCTAATTGTATAATAAAATCTTTTATTTTTGGTAATACTTCCCAAGGATATGTTGCTTCTTTTAGTAAGTCTTTTGCTATTGTTTCTTCTAGGTTATATAGATTAGAAATTTTACATTCTTCCATTTTTATCTCTTTCCTTTCCTTTTTTATGCATTTCTTTGTTGTCTTTCCCAATATTTTTCATATAGCTCTTTTGTTGTTTTTGGACTATCTACTCCCTCTTTGTTTTTTACTGGTGCAAAATCGTCTTCTCTTTTTCCTCTTAAAATTGCTATATCATCAAAAAATTCAAACGCGTCAAATATGAAGGACTCAAACTTATATGAGTTTGGTTCTTGTGGTATTACTTCTTTTCCATTTTCATCTATATATGAATTTTTCTTAAATGCACTATGATACATTAGTGATTCTTTACTTATTTTTTCTATTGCATCTATTGTGTATAAATTGCACATGATGTGTGATTCTCCATATTTTAGTTCTCCATCATCATCTACTTCTTCAGCCATTTTTTCTGGTAATTCTGCATATTCTATTACTTTTGGGTGTCCATTCATTTTGCAAAACACTCCTACTTTTTCTTTAGGGTTTGCTTTTGCAACTGATTTTGAGGCAATTTGTACTTGTTTATCTATTGCCATACCAAGTAGAGTTACATCTACCATTTTTAGTAATACATTATCTACTCCACCAATAAATATCCATTTTATTCCTTTTTCTTTCATGTTAGCTAAACTTCCACTTGCTCTTAATGAAGTATATGTACCACCATTTCCATCTGATGCTTCTTTTATTTTCATGTCTTTATTAATTAAAAGTTTTCCATTTACGTCTACTAGTGGTAATTGGCTTTGAGTAAATATTGTTACATCATCTTTGTTATATCCAAAGTAATTATTTTTTTCTAAAAAATCTACTGTTTCTTGATTGTTTTCTTTGCTTGTCATTATGTACCAAGGAATACTTACATTATATTTTTTGTTTGCTTCTTTTAGGTTATCTGCTAATATTTCAAATAGGTATTTTCCTTTTCCATATACATCTAATTTAAATGTTCCTTTTGGGCCTGTGTGACCTAGTCTTGTTCCTTGACCTCCTGCCATTGTTACAACTGCATATTCGTTATTTTTTATTGCTTCTTCACCTAATCTGTCAAATTTTTCTTTTTGTTCTTTTGTTAATTTTTGTTTGTCTAAATACTTTAGTGCTTCTATTTTATTTTCTTTTATCTCGATATTCTTTTTTGTGTTATCATATAATTCCATTATTTGGTGGAAATCTATTTTATTTAGTTGTTCTAATAGTTCTTCTCTTTTGCTTCCTTCTAAATTGTTTAATAGATTAATAATATGGTTTTGGTTATACATTTTTAATACATCTATTGTATCTTGTAATTTATCCATCTTTCCCATTCCTTTCAAGGTTTTAACCCTTTTTTTATTATTATATGTTTCCTTTAATAACAGTGCTATTTTATCATAAATTATTTAATTTATCAAGTTTTTTATAAAACTTGTCATATTCAAAAAAAATCTTAAATATATATTAACTAAAGTAATTTAAGTAAACGAATTTTTCTTGAACTTTTAAAGGAGGTATATATGGAAAATACAAGATTATATCAAGATATTGCCAAAAGGACAGATGGTGATATTTATGTAGGAGTGGTGGGGCCAGTTAGGACAGGTAAATCTACTTTTATAAAAAAATTTATGGACTTGTTAGTTATTCCAAATATTGATAATGAATACAAAAAAGAAAGAGCAAAAGATGAATTACCACAAAGTGCTGGTGGTAGAACAATTATGACGACAGAACCTAAATTTATTCCAAATGAGGCTATTGAAATTACTTTAGACAATAATTTAAAGTTTAAAACTAGATTAGTTGATTGTGTTGGCTATTTAGTAGATAATGCTATTCGGTTATTTAGAAGATGATATGCCAAGAATGGTAAAAACTCCATGGTCTGATGAAGAAATACCATTTGAAACTGCCGCAGAAATTGGTACAAAAAAAGTTATTGAAGAACATTCTACAATAGGAATTTTAGTTACAACTGATGGAAGTATAACAGATATTCCAAGGCAAGATTATGTAAAAGCTGAAGAAAGAGTTGTAAATGAATTAAAAGCTTTAAATAAACCATTTATAATACTTTTAAACTCTGCTACACCTACCGCTTCTTATACTACTGAACTAGCTAGTAATTTAAGTGAAAAGTATAATACTACTGTTATTCCTATAAATTGCGAATATTTAACTATTGATGATATTAATAATATCTTTTCTAAGGTTTTATATGAATTTCCTGTTAATAAAATATGTATTAAATTTCCTAGATGGGTAGATAGATTAGATTTTTCTCATCCTTTAAAACTTGAATTGTTTAAAGAAATTAAAGAGGCATTTTTAAATGTTAGTACTTTAAAAGAAGTTTCTCGGATGTGTTGATACAATTAAACAAACAAATATAATTCTTAAATCTTCAATTACTGATATTCAATTAGGAACTGGTAATGTAAATATAGAAATAACTTTAAAAGAGGAACTATTTTATCAAGTACTTTCTCAAATTAGTGGTGTTGATATTTCAAATGAAGGTGATTTATTTAGCATTATTTCTGATTTATCTAAAACTAAGAAAAAATTTGATAGAATATCTCATGCTTTAGATGAGGTAAATGCTAAAGGATATGGTATTGTTACTCCTTCTATTGATGATTTAGTTTTAGAAGAACCACAAATGATAAAACAAGGTTCAAGATTTGGAGTAAAATTAAAAGCAACTGCTCCTTCTATACATTTAATTAAAACAAATGTTGAAACTGAAGTTTCTCCAATAGTCGGCTCTGAAAAGCAATCTGAAGAACTAGTTAATTATTTACTTTCTGAATTTGAAAGTAACCCAAAAGAAATTTGGAAATCAAATATTTTTGGTAAGAGTTTACACGAGCTTGTAAATGAAGGTTTGCAAACTAAACTTGCCAAAATGCCTGAAGATTCTCAAATTAAGCTTCAAGAGACTTTAGAAAGAATTGTTAACGAGGGAAGTCGGTGGTTTGATTTGCATAATACTTTAATATATAAAAGACCTATAAAAACTAAATTTATAGGTCTTTTAATTATATAGGATAACTAAATTCTTTTCCCCCTTTAGTAAACTGCGTACTTGGTATGTGGTCTTTAGAAAATTCTTCTTTCGTTTTTAAGAAATATTTATATTTTGAACTTTCACTTACTATTCCTGTTCTAGATACTGGGTCATCCCATGTTGTATCTATTGCATACCATGTGCCATCTATTTGCACATAGTTCCATGCATGATTTTCTGTTTCTCCTTTTGAGTTTGTTGCTTCTCCTATTACTATTGTACATGGTATATTTAATTCATCCATTAAGTATTTAAATGATCTTGCATATCCTTCACAAACTGCTTCTTTATTAACTAATGCTCCATAGATATTATATATGTTTTCTTTAGATATAGTTGTATCATATTCTATATTGTCTATTAAATAATCATGTACCATTTTTACATTTTCATATGTATCAGAAGTTCTATTTTGAAGTATCTGATTTTTTACTTGTTCTATACTGTTTAATGCCATGTCTATTTCTTCTTTGCTGTTAAATTCTTCTATTAGGTAATTTGGATCTTTTGCATTGTTAATATATACAGAATATGTATCTCCAAATATCGTTGATTTAGTATTTATGTTTAAGTACATTTCATTTGGGTTTAAGTAAAATACATCTGGGTTATCATATGTATATGCTTCAATTGCTGATTGATAGTAATCTCCTAATAATTCTTCACCATTTTCTGATTCTAGTAAACTAGAAAATGCATCTCCAAATTCAATTTGGTATGTTCCTGTTTTCATATTTTCTTTATTTGCTTCAAATGCATTATAAATTGTTTTTGAATAATCATTTAATTGATTATAAAAAAATTTATCTATATCTATATTACTATAATCAATATTTGTAGATACGTTTGGGTCTTCTATATTATCTAACCCACTTTCTACTACTTGAGGATTTTTTATGTTTTCTTCTTTATTAGCATTTTTATCATTACTGCTTGAAATTTCGGTTTTTATTGGTTCTGGTTCAAATGTTTCTTGCATTTCTTGGTATTCTTGCCAAAATATATAGCCAAATATTCCAAAAACAATTATTATTAATATAATTACTATAGAAATTATAAATGTTGCAAATTTACTTTTCATTTTTATCCACTTTCCTTTCTTGTTTAGTATTTTTATTTTATATATTTTCTTTTTAATTTATACTTTTTGATATTTTTTATAGTTCTTAATTTAATATTTATTTTAATCTTTAATTTTTATTTATTTTTTGCTTTATTATAAGTTTATTAATTGCTAGTTTTTAATTTTTTATCACTCTATTATATTATATCATTTTTTTATCTTAAAAAAAAGTATATTTTTATTGTTTTTTAGTTATACTAAAAACAAAAAAATGGAGAAAATTATGAAAATTAAACAAATATTTCAATCAATTTTTAGTTATGAACCAAAGAAAGAATACAAGTTTAGTCTTTCTCAAAATACTAAAGGAAAAAATAATGAAACTTTAACAAATAATTATGAAAAGTTTCAAAAAGTATTTCCTACTCTAGCTGTTAATTTAGAGTATATGAAGACTAGATATAATTTAATGATTAATAGTGATATTGTTTTAAGAGAATTTACTTTAAATGCTCGTGGCAAACAATATAATGCTTTTTTAATGTATATTGATGGTATGATTAATTCTGAAATTATGGATAAATTTGTATTAGAGCCTTTGATGATGCGAAATAGAAATAATTTATATGATGGCTCTCAATCTAAAGTAATTTCAGAAGCTGTTGCAAATAATATTACTGTTAGAAAAGTTAAAAAATTTGATTTAGCAAGTTATATTATGAATTGTTTAATGCCTCAAAATACATTAAAGCAAGAAACTGAATTTGATAAAATAATTTCACGGTATTAATTCTGGTAATTGTGCTTTATTTATTGATACCCTTAATATAGCTTTTGATATTGAAGTAAAAGGTTTTAATCAAAGAGGAATCGATAAACCTAGTAATGAAATAGTAGTAAAAGGTCCTCATCAAGCTTTTGTTGAAAATATTAGGACTAATACTTCTATGATAAGAAGGGTAGTTAATAATGAAAATTTAGTTATAGAAAATATCCAAGTAGGCGAAGTTACTAAAACTTATTGTGCTTTATGTTATATGGCAAATATTACTAATGAAGATTTAATAGCAGAGGTTAAATACAGATTAAATAATTTAGAAATTGATTCTTTATTATCTTCTCGGACAGTTAGAGCAATTAATTGTAAATCCATCTATTCTTCCAGTTCCACAGATTTTATCTACTGAAAGACCAGATAAAGTTGGAAGTTATTTATTAGATGGTAGAGTCATAGTTATTGTTAATGGTTCACCTTATGCATTAATTATGCCTGCTGTTTTAAAAGATTTTTTAGCTTCACCTGATGATAAGAATTTAATTCCTATTTTTGCTAACTTTTTAAAAGGTATTAGATTATTAGCAGCCACTCTTACTTTACTACTTCCAGGCCTTTATATTGCAATAACTAGTTTTCACCAGGAGATTTTACCAACAGAATTACTCTTTTCTATTTTAGCTTCTAGAGAAAATGTCCCTTTCCCTGCCTTTCTCGAGATTTTACTTTTAGAGATTTCTTTTGAACTAATACGTGAAGCAGGCCTTAGGGTTCCTTCACCTCTTGGTCCTACAATTGGTATAGTTGGTGCTTTAGTTTTAGGTCAAGCAGCAGTAAGTGCTCGGTATTGTTAGTCCTATTTTAATTATTGTTGTTGCAATTACCGGTATCTCTTCTTTTGCAATTCCAGATTTTTCTTTTGGACTTCATTTAAGGGTTAGTCGTTTTGTATTTATATTTTTAGGTTATTCTTTAGGATTTTTGGGAATTGCACTTGGTATTTTTGTTTATATATCTATGATGAGTGAAATTAAATCTTTTGGCGTTCCTTATACTAGTCGGAATTGCTCCTTTTGAAAAATTAAAAGGTACTTCTTATTATTTACCACCAATTTGGAAAAGGGAATATCGTGCTAGCTTTTTAGACCCCAAAAAAGAAAAAAAGCAAAAGGAAATTGCTATGAAATGGAATAATTGAAAACTTAAGTTTATATTTGGTTTATAGGTATAGCCTTTAAAAAACCTAAATCTATTTTGCAAGGAGTTTAAATGTCAAATTCAAAAATATCTACTAAAGAAGCAATAAGTATTATTCTTAGTATTATAGTTGCACACACCCTTGTTTGTTTGCCTAGAAATATAGTAACTTCTACTAAATCTGCTACATTAATTAATTTAATATATGTTGGAATAATAGCTATTTTAATTGTATTTTTAATAATAAAACTTCTAAAAAGGTTTCCAAGTAATGATATAATTGACATTTCAGATTATTTAGGTGGTCCTGTTTTTAAAAAGATTATAGGTGTTCTGTTTATAGGTTATTTTATATTTAGTAGTTCTATTTTGCTTAGAAATTTTTGCGAATGTTTAAAAATTGTTTATTACCCTATGACTAGTTTAGTTTTTATTATTCTTACCTTTATTATTGCTATATTAATCACACTTAATTTTTCTTTTAAAACTAGTGCAAAGGTTAATTTACTGATACTTCCTGTTGTTATATTTAGTGTTTTATTTATATTTATAGCTAATTTTAGACATTTTTCTATAGGAAATATTTTTCCTATTTTAGGAGATGGAATATTTAATACTTTTGTTACTGGCATTGGTAATTTAAGTGCTTTTAGTGGAATAGTTTTTATTTATTTTCTCCCTCCTTATTTGGAAGAGCCACAAAAGCTAAAAAAAATTTCTGTTACTGCAATAGGAATTGCTATTATTTATTTAATATTATGTGTAAGTATTATTTTATTGCTTTTTTCTTCTTTACTTAAAGCAGATGAAATATTACCTTTATATTCTGCTGCACAATATATTGAATTTGGTGTGTTTTTTCAAAGACTTGAATCTATCTTTTTATTAATATGGATGATTCAAATGGCTTGTTATTTTGCTATTACTTTACACTTTACACTTCATATATTTAAAAAAATTGCTAATTTAAGTGATAGTAAACCTTTGATTTTTCCTTTAGGTTTATTAATGTTTGCTGTATCATTTTTACCTAAAAATTATGCTGTATCTAAATTTTTAGAAGTTGAAATTTATCCTTATTTGGTATTTGGTATAGGATTTTTTATTAGTATATCTATTCTTATTTTGGCAAATATGAAAAAAAGGAAAAAGAAAGTAGAGGTACAAAATAATGAATAAATTGTTAAAAACACTTTTTATTATAATTTTAATAATAGTATTTTTAAGTGCTTTTTCTAGTTCTTATACTTCTCTTAGTATAGACCACATAGCTTCTGTTGTGGCAATGGGAATTGATGTTTCAGATTCTAATAATTTGCGTGTTAGTTTTCAATTTACTAATGCTTCTTCTGTTTCAGAAAGTGGTACTACTGAACAATCTCCTTCTTCTATTTATACTATAGATGCTTCATCTATTAGTAGTGCTATAAATTTAATGAATAGCTATATTGGTAAAGAATTAAATTTATCACATTGTAAATTAATATCTTTGTCAGAAGAATTAGCATCTAAAGGAATTTCTGAAGTAATTTACACTTTAATTAATGAATCTCAAGTAAGACCAACGACTAATATTGTAATTACTAGATGCAGTGCTAAGTTTTATTTAGAAAAATCTAAACCATTATTTGAAAATTTACTAACAAAATATTATGAGGTTTTTGCTAATTCTAGTCATTATACTGGTTATACTTCTAACGCCACACTTGGAGATTTTTTTAATAGTCTGGTGTGTAATGCATGTGAGCCTTATGCTATTTTAGGAGGTATTAATTCTGAAAAAAAAGAAAGTCCAACTAGTATAAACCCAGAAAAAGATTCTTCTTCTATGTCTTCTGAATCTTCTTTAAGTGGCCAAATGGGTACTGAAAATATTGGACTTGCTGTATTTAAAGATGATTATTTAGTAGGTGAATTAAATTCTATCGAAACTCTTAGCTTTTTGGCTACAAGAAATGATGTAAATGGATTTTTGGTTTCTATTCCTGATCCTCAAAATCAAGATTCTTATATTGATATTTATTTAACACCATATAGGAGTACTTCTACTAATGTAAAAATTGTAAATGGTTCTCCTTATATTAGCCTTAAATATTATTTTAGTGGTAGAATTCAGTCTATGAAAGAAGATTCTAATTATTTGTCAAGTGAAACTCTTACTACTATTTCTAATTATTGTAATAGTTATTTAGAATCTATTTTTAATTCTTATTTATATAAAACTTCTAAAGAATTAAATTCAGATATTAACGGATTTGGAAAAATTGCAAAATCAAATTTTATAACTACTAAAGATTTTGAAGACTATAACTGGTTAGAAAAATACAAAGATAGTTTCTTTGATGTTAAAGTGGAAACTTCTGTAAAATCTGGATTTTTACTATCAGATACTTAAAATTTTGCTTGGAGGTAAATTTATATATGACTAATCTATTTCAATTTTTAGTTTTTATATTCTTTTCAATTTATGCATTTTTAAAAGCTACAAGTTATGGTATTTATGAGTTTAAGCAAAATAATAATAAACTTGGTGGGATTATTGTTATTATCTTTTCTTTATTTTGTGTTGTTACAAGTATTTTTGCATTATTTGTTGCTTAAATTATTCTAGCAATTCACTTTTTTATTTAGAACTTAAGCACCATTTAGATAGTCTTAACATCTTAAATGGTGCTTATTTTTAAATAATATTTTTTGGCTCTAAGCTTTTTCAAAATCTATTTGTCTTAATAATTTACTTGCACTTTTTACTTTTATTTTAATTTTATCTCCTATTTTATATACCTTATTTGTTCTTTCACCTATTAATTGCTTTTTATTTTCATCATATATAAAATATTCATCTCCTAAATCTTCAAACCTTATTAATCCTTCTATAGTATTTTCTAGCTCTACATATAGACCAAATGATGTAACTGATGAAATTATTCCTGTGTATTCATTTCCTATTCTTGATTCCATATATTCAGCTTTCTTTAGATCTTGAGCATCTCTTTCTACTTTGGTTGCTATTTTTTCTCTTTCAGAAGATTGTTTTGCATCTTCAGTTGCAATTATTTTGTATTCTTCTATCCAATTTTCGGAAACATTATAGCTATTTTCTATATACTTAGATATTATCCTATGAATAAATAAATCTGGATATCTTCTAATAGGTGATGTAAAATGGCAGTAGTATTTACTTGCTATTCCAAAATGTCCTTTATTTTCTGCTTCATATTTTGCAACTTTTAAGGTTCTAAGTATTAGGTTAGATATTACTTTTTCTTCTTCTTTTCCTTTTATTTCTTCTAGTATTTTTGAAAATTCTTTTGGATAAATATTGTCTTTTCCTATTTTTATTTTTAAATTAAAATTAATTAAAAATTTATTTAATTCTTGCACCTTTTCCATTTGAGGTTCTTCATGGACACGGTAAATAAATGGTGCACCTAACCAATAGAATTTTTCGGCAATTGCTTCATTGGCACTTAGCATGAATTGCTCTATTATTTCATTTGCAAATGTAGTTTCATATTTAGATATATTTGTTACTTTTCCATCTATATCTAAATCTATTTTACTTTCTGGAATATCTAAATTTAAGTAACCTCTTTGCATTCTTTTATTTTTTAAAATTAGTGCTAATTCTTCCATTAGCTTAAAATCTTCTATGTATTTTTCATATTTTTTTAATATATTTTTATCTGATTTGTCTAAGATTGCTTGGACATCTTTGTAGGTCATTCTTTGGGCTACATTTATAATTCCTTTTACTACTTCTACAGATTTTGTATTTCCTTCTTTGTCTATTTCCATTATGCAAGATAGTGTAAATCTATCTTGCATAGCGTTTAAACTACATATGCCATTTGATAGTTCTCTTGGAAGCATTGGAATTACTCTTCCTAACATATATATACTTGTTCCTCTTAATAATGCTTCTCTATCTAGTAAACTGTTTTCTTTTACATAGTAGCTTACATCTGCTATATGTACTTCTAGTTTATAATTTCCATTTTCTAATTTTTGAACTCTTACAGCATCATCTAAATCTTTTGCATCTTCTCCATCTATTGTAAATATATTTCTATTCCTAAAGTCTACTCTATTTGGTATGTCTTTTTTGTCTATTTTATTTCCGCATCTTTTTGCTTCTTCTATAACTTGTTCTGGAAAGGTTGAAGGTAATTTGTTTTCTTTTATTAAAGATAGCATATCTACTCCTGCTTCATTTACATTTCCTAGAACTTCTATTACTTTGCCTTCTGCATTTTTTCCTTTTTCGGGATATTTTGTGATTTTTACTAATACTTTATGATTGTTTCTTGCTTTTCCAAAATCTTTTTTTGAAATATAAATATCTGTACCAAAATTTCTGTCATCTGGTATTACAAATCCAAAGTTTTGGTTATTTATAAATATTCCAACTATAGTATCTTTTTCGTGTTTTAATATTTTAATTACTTTTGCTTCTGCCCTTTTTATTTTATTTTTTTCTTCTATTATTTCTATTAAGACTCTATCTCCGTTTAAAGCATTTAAAGAATTTTCTTTTGATATATATATTTCTTCTTCATTTTCTAAACGTACAAAACCAAAACCTTTTTGATTTTTTTTGTATATTCCATCATAGTATGTTTTATCCATTAGCCTGTATCTGTTTTTTCTGTTTTTTTGGATTTTTAGTTCTAGTTCTAATTCTCCTAATGCTTCTAAAAAATAGTTATATTCATTTTTGGGCACTCTCATTATAAGTGCTATTTCTTTGGCTTTCATTGGGACATATTCTTCTGATTTAAGTAAATCTAATATTTTCTTTTTTTGTTCTTCCACAAATTTTTTCTCTCCTTTTATAAATACTTAAATTAAATTTATTTTTATTTTTTAAAATTTTCTAATACAATAAAAAGAGCCGTTTTTAATAAAACTGCCCCTTTTTTATAGTTTATGCCATGTATATTATTCCTAAAGCAATTGTTAAAATTGCAAATATTATCGATAAAATAATTGTCCATCTTTTTTGTTTTCCTTCTTTTGTTCTTCCTTTGTTTTTTTCGTAGAAGTTATTTGTTGATGAACCTGTTATTGTCGATGATAATCCTGCGTCTTCTTTTGATTGTATTAGTGTTAGTATTATTAGTGCTAATGCTATTATAAAATAAATTACAATCAAAATTCCTTTTGCTATTTCCATTTTTTATATTCCTCCTAACGGCTTTCTCACTTTTTTTACTTAATTATTGTAACATACATTTTGGTAAATTGCAAATATTTTTTCAATTTTATTTTTAATAGTGCATTGCAATATTTAGTATACAATTTTTTTATATTATCTCTTCTATATTAATTAATTTACTATTGTTGAAAACTAGTTTTATGACTCCTGGTAAATTTAATGATATTTCTTTATTATTAAACTCTAAATTATTTCTTGCATTTAAAATGCACCATTTCGTTAATAAAAATTTTATTGATGCTCCATGACTTACAATAGCTATTTTTTTACCAATATTTTCATTAAAAATTCTATTAAATGACTTTTCCATTCGTTGCATTACTTCTTTTCGACTTTCTCCATCTATGTTCTTTAAATTTTCATCTAATAATTGTTCTGTCGTAAATGAATTTTTTTTACCTTCTCCTAATTTTTTTAATTTTTCTAAATTTCCGTAATTTTCTTTCATTAAGATTTTCATCTATATTTATTTCTATATTATTTTTATTTGAGATATATTTTGCTGTAGCTATTAAACTTAAAAATCATCATATAGAATGTCTTATCTTATATTTTTTTAGTTGAGCGCTATTCTTTCAAAATGCACCACGTTCCTTTTGCATCTGGTAAATCTTTAAATGTCATTTCTTCCCCTGTAATTGGATGTTTTATTGTTAATTCATATGCCCATAGTGCAATTTGCTTTCCTTTTCCTCTAGTTCCATATTTTTGATCTCCAAAAATACTGTGACCAAAGTTTGCTAGCTGAACTCTTATTTGATGATGTCTTCCTGTGAATAAATTTATTTTTAGTAGGCTTAAGTTTTTTATTTCATTATATGTTAATACTTCATATTGCAATTTTGCTAATTTTGCATTCTTTTTGTTTTTATTTACTACTTTACTAATATTATTTCTTTCATCTTTATATAAATAGTCTTCTAAAATACCTTCTTTGCTTTCTATTTTCCCATCTACTACTGCTAAGTATTTCTTTTTAAATATTTTTTCTCTTACTTGGTTACTTAGCCTAGAAGCTGCTTTAGAGGTTTTTGCAAATATCATTACTCCTCCAACTGGTCTATCTAGTCTATGTACTAATCCTAAATATACATTTCCTTTTTTTTCGTATTTTTCTTTTATATATTTTTTTACTATAGTTAGCATGTCTAAATCTTTGGTTTTGTCTGATTGTGATGGAATGTTTGGTAGTTTCTCAACAACTATTATATGGTTATCTTCAAATATTATTTTCATGATACTTTATCTCTCCCACCTACCATAAATTCCACATGGTAAAATTAAATTAGAATTTTCCATTGGTAATCCTATTTCTCCTGCTTCTATTTTTCCTTTATATTTTTTGTTTACTGTTAAATTTAAAATATTTTGTAATACTGTACTTGATATTCCTGTTGTATATGAATTTATTAGAAAAAATAATGGATCATCTGAAAGTACTTTAGTGCATCCGTTCTACTAATTCATATATATTATTCTCAAACTGCCATACTTCTCCTTTTGCTCCTCTTCCATATGATGGCGGATCCATTATTATTGCATCATATTTATTGTTTCTTCTTATTTCTCTATTTACAAATTTTACTACGTCATCTACTATAAATCTTACTGGTTTTTTTTCTAATCCTGATGATTGTACATTTTCTTTTGCCCATAAAGTCATTCCTTTTGAACTGTCTACATGACAAACAGATGCTCCTGCTGATAAACAGCTTACAGTTGCTCCCCCTGTGTATGCAAATAGGTTTAATACTTTTATCTCCCTTTTTGCTGATTTTATTTTGTTTATCATCCAATCCCAATTTACTGCTTGTTCTGGAAATAGCCCTGTGTGTTTAAATCCCATTGGTTTTATATTAAATGTTAAATTTTTGTATTTTATTTGCCATTGGTTTGGCATTTTTTTCTTAAAATTCCAAGACCCTCCTCCTGTTTTGCTTCTATTATATATAGCATTTATTTCTTTCCATTTATTTGGAAATGTTTTTTCATTCCATATAATTTGTGGGTCTGGTCTAGATAATATAATTTCTCCCCATTTTTCTAGTTTTTGGCCTTTTGCCATATCTAATATTTTATAATCTTTCCATTCATTTGCTAGTTTCATTTTATTTACAGTAGTATAAAAAAATACTACTATCCTCCTTTTCCTAGAATAGTAATATTTTATCATATCTTTATATAATTTGCAAAATTCTAATAAAATTATATATCATTAATATATTAATTATTGAGAATATAAATAAAGCTATTAATATCATTGTTATAAATTTGTGTTTTTTTATTTTCTTAAATAACTTGCTTGTCCACTTACTCCTTTCAAATTCTAATTTATTTGATTTTGTGTTGTATTTTAATGTGAATATTTTGTCATTTGCATATTCCATAAATATCCCCCCTATTTATGTATATGCTGGATATAATTATTTTATGACTGTTTTTTTAAATTTGCATTTTATGTGAATTTGTGGTATAATATAATTGTTACCAAATAAATATGCAAGAGTAGTTCTTACTCTTGCAAAGAAAGAGGGTTATTACATGAAGAAAGTCTTCGGCCGTTATCTTTCAACTCGAGCCTTTTTAAATGGCTCCGCAGAAATCAGGCGTATTTTTCAAGCTAGAAATTTGAAGTATTTCATGCGTGGCAAAGTCTTCAAATTTAAGCTCAAACACTGTTTGGGTGACATCTGGGAATTCCGGTTTGTCAACAAAATAACTAACCCGCGCACTACCAGTTATGGAGCAGTCCATTGGGACGAGCTCACCCATGTTTTAGACAAAATGTGCGAAAGCATCCAGGTCTATGACACTTCTTATAGTGTCAAGTGGTACAGCATATCCATTTTTCCTGGGAGGCGCCAGATCAAATTCATTTATGTCTTTAACGGCTAATGGCAGCAGGGATCCCGTTGTACTAACGGGATCCCTTCTTTTATACATTTTTTAAAATTTCTTTAGCAAGCTCTTTATTTATTCCTTTTATCTTAGTAATTTCTTCTACACTTGCCTTTTTTATATTTTCTACACTTCCAAATTTTTTAAGTAATTCTTTTTTCTTAACATTTCCTATTCCTTTTATATTATCTAAGCTAGAACTTGTTATTTTACTGTCTCTTACCTTTCTATGATATGTAATTGCAGTATCATGAACTGTATCTTGAAAATTTGTAATTAAATTCATCAAGTTTTCTGAAATTTCTAATTCTTTTCTATTTTCATCCATTAAAGCTCTTGTTTGGTGTTTATCATTTTTTACCATGCCAAATACTGGTATATTTAGGTTGTATTTTTTTATTGCTGTTTTTGTTGCTCTTATTTGTGTTATTCCTCCATCTGCAAATATTACATCTGGCAGAGTACCAAACCCTCCTTTGGGATTTTCTATTGAATGTTTTAATCTTCTTGTTATTACTTCTTCCATGCATTTGGGGTCATCTTGGCCAAATACTCCTTTTATTTTAAATCTTCTTGATAAGTTTTTCTTTATTACACCATCTTGCATTACACACATTGCAGCTACAGTAAATTCTCCTGATATATTTGAAATATCATATGTTTCTATTTTTCTTGGTAATTTATCTAGATTTAGTACTTTTTTTAATTCCATAAGAATTTCGCTTTTGTCTTTTTCTTTGTTTTCTAATGTTACTTTACTATTCATCTCAGCCATTTCTACAAAGCGTAACTTTTCGCCTTTTTTTGGAGTTTTTATTTCCACTTTTTTTCCTAACTTTGTGGATAGCCATTCTTCTATTGCTTGTTTATCTTCTATTTCTTCTCTTATCATTATTTTATTTGGAATGTTTGGATTTTCTAAATAATATTGTTTTATAAATCCTGATATTATTTCTTTATTTTCCATATCTTTTAGGTCTTGATAAAAATAATGTTCTCTTCCAATCATTTTGCTACCACGTACAAAGAATATTTCTACACATACTTCTAAGTCTGATTTATATAGTCCTATTACATCGATGTTATTTTCTGAAATATTAGATACTTTTTGTTTTTCTAAGACTCTATCTATTGCGGTAATTTTGTCTCTTAAGTTAGCTGCTTTTTCGTAATCCATTTTTTTAGCTGCTTCTTTCATTTGTTCTTCTAATTCTTTTATTATTTTGTTTGTTCTTCCTTCTAATAAGTCTATTATTTCATCTATTTGCTTTTTGTATTCTTCTATAGTAACATACTCCATGCATGGAGCTAAACATTTATTTATATGATAATTTAGACATGGTCTTGAACGTGGTTTTAAGTTTCTACACTGCCTTATTTTATATTTTTGTTTTATAAAGTCAATCATTTCTTTTGCGGCACCTGGATTTGCATATGGTCCAAAATATTTTGAGCCATCATTTATTAGTCTTCTTGTTAAAAATACTCCTGGATAGTCAGATTTTATATCTATTTTTATGTATGGATATGTTTTGTCATCTTTTAATAATACATTGAATTTAGGTCTATTCTTTTTTATTAAATTACATTCTAGTATTAATGCTTCTGCTTCATTGTCTACTATTATGTATTCAAAATGATCTATTAAGCTTACCATCTTTTCGATTCTTGCGGTTTTATCGGTTTTTCTAAAATATTGCCTTACTCTATTTTTTAGAGAAACGGCTTTTCCTACATATATTATGTTATCATTTTTGTCTTTCATTACATATACACCCGGTTTATTGGGTAATTTTTTTAATTCTTCTTCTATATTAAACATTGTATTTTTTCCTTTAAAACTATTATTTTAACTAATCTTCAATGTATCCTATATATGGTAAATTTCTGTATTTTTGGTCATAGTCTAGTCCATATCCTACAACAAAAACATCATCTATTTTAAAACCTATATAGTCTACATTTAGTTCTATTACTCTTCTTGATGGTTTACTAAGTAATGTGGCTATTTTTAATGAATTTATGTTTTTGGTTTTTAAATAATTTATTAGGTAATCTAGGGTTTTTCCGGTGTCAATTATGTCTTCTACTATTATTATATCTCTTCCTTCAATGTTTCTAGTTATATCTTTGGTTAGTTTTATGTTGTTGGTTGAGTTTGTTCCTTCGTAACTGCTTATTTCTACAAATTCGAATTCTACATTGTTTTTTATTTTTTTGGCTAGTTCTACCATAAAAACTGCTGAGCCTTTTAGTACTCCTAAAAATAGTATGTCTTTGTCTTTGTAGTCTTTTTCTATTTGTTTTGCTAGCTCTTTTACTCTGTTTTCTAATTTTGATTCGTTTATTAATACTTTTACATTTTCCATTTTTTATTGTTCCTTTCTTTGTAATGGTTTTATTTTATTATACTAGAATTGTTGAAATTTCTCAAGGGAATATATATTTATTTAAACTTTTTAAAGAATTAGTTTCTTTTTTTATATCCATTATATTTATCTTTTAATTAAAATTTACTTGAATATTAAGACATAAAATGAACCCTCCTTATTAAACTTTTTTCTAATAATTTGGGTTCTATTCATTTAACTATTGTTTTCTTTTTTATTTTACTTATTTCCAATAATTTATAAAACTTAAAGTTAATAAATATATCTTATTTATTCTTTTACTAATATACTTCCCCCAGCTGTATTCTCTACCTTATATCCAGGTCTTACATTATCATAAAATCCATTTAGTATTCCATTATAAAAATTGATAACACTTTTTATTCCTGCAAGATCTCCAGATGAAATTTCCATATTATTTACTTTTGGACTATTAGTATTTACTTCTTTATTTATGTCTCCTATTGTTAAATCTATATCACCAGAGTCATTACCTAAGATAATGTTATTTACTTCTCCACCGTTTATTACGCAAGTACCACCTTTTATTAAAGATATAGTTTCTATTTTTCCATCATTTATTATAAATGTTCCTGGTGCTCCTGATGGATATCCTGCTAAATAACCATATTCTCCACCATTTATTGTAACTACTCCACTTCCATTTAATCCTTCACAAGATATACCAGTTATGTTAGAATTGTTAGCTACAACTTTTCCTGGGCTTAATGATACTATTGCTGAAGAAAGATGTCCTGATGTAGAAGATTGTATTGTAACTTCATTTGTTTCTAAATTTCCATAATTTAGTATGAAAGTTGTTGTTGTTTTTCCTACAATTGTTCCATTTCCTTTTATCACCACATTTTTTCCTTCATTTATGGTAATTTTGATATAATCTCCATCATAATTTATTGTCTTTCCATTGGTATCTATAGTTACACTTTTATCTATTATCGTTTCTTCAGTCTCTGTAACATCTGTTGTAACTTGAATTGTAGAACCATCTGTTGCAGATTGTAATGCTTCATTTAGTGTATTATAATATGTTTCATTATTTAATAGATAATTTCCTGTTTCTTCTGGTGGATTTGGATTTGGGGTTTGCTCTGTTGTTTCATTTGATTGCCATAATTTTTCTTCTGGTTCACCTTCTTTATTATAATAATATACTACATAATTATTATCTACTTCTTCAAACATATATACATCTTTTTTTGTTTCCTCATCTCCATCTCCATTACCAAGAGCTTGCTTTTGTCCTAATAATTTTTCTACTTGTATTTTCCCATCAGCTGTTATATATTCTTTTTCTAATAAAAATTCTTTAAATGTTGAATTTTTTGTTATTGATTGATTTTCTTGCTTTCCTTGTATCATTACTTTATTAGTACTTGCTACTTTTAATTCTTCTTTTACTTCTTTTGTATTCTTTGATGTACTTATTATAATTTTGTATTCATTGTAAGCTAAACTAATCGCATCCTTTATTGCTGCATGTGACTGCTCAACTTTTGCCTTATCAGCCTGTGTTAATACTCCATTTTCACCTGTTAATACTGCTATACTTACCCCTGCTAATAACAATAAAACTATAATTGTTATTACTAAAGCTATTAGTGTTATACCTTTAGATTTTTTAAACATATCTTTTCTTTCAGCCTTTCTTATTGTTCTTACTTTACTTTTCAAATTAAACATTTGTTCCTCCCTCTCCATTTTCACTTTGGTTTTCTATTTTTTTATTATTCTAAATAAAACATTATAATATTTTTTACTATTTGTCAAGATAAACTTTATATATAAATTAGTATATTTGTGTTATTTTTTAAATTTATGTAAATTAAATATTAACCTTTTAAATTTTTTTTCACTAAAATTTGACAAATTTTCCATTTTGTTTTATACTTAATTTATATTACATAAGTTTATTTTAATAAATGCACATAAGAACAAGGAGTTGATAGATATGGATACACATGAAGAAAATAATATACCTAGTATAAATTGTTTAGCATTAACAGTTAGAAAAGAACATAGATTAATGGTTGTAAAACGTGTTACAAGAACTACTTTTCGTATTTCTTTAAAAACTTTATTATATGCTTTATTTTTAACAATTGCAAATGTTTTAGTTTAAGATTATATGTGCTCTAGTTTTCTAGAGCTTTTTTGTTTTTAGGAAACTATTAATAATTATTATTTATCTAATTGCTTTATAAAATTTTAAGCAACTGACAAATTATTATTTAGCTTATTTGCCTTTTTATTTAAAGGTTAGTTCATTGCTATATACATTATATTCTAGTACATAAAAAAAAGAAGCTTCAAAAAAGCTTCTTTATATGAATTCATATATTTATATATTTTAATATAAATTTTCTTATTTTTTGTTTACTAAATCTTTTAATGCTTTACCAGCTTTGAATACTGGAGCTTTTGATGCAGGTATTTTGATTTCTTCTTTAGTTTGTGGGTTTCTTCCTTTTCTAGCTGCTCTTTTTCTAA
>CALXUW010000051.1 GCA_944391795.1 uncultured Clostridia bacterium | reverse complement strand
CCTTTTTAGCTTTAAATAACTCAAGGAAGCGTGAATAAATGTAACGAGAGGCTCGCTTATTTAAAGGTTAAAAGGTGTCGTCTACGAAGCAAGCCGAGGAATTTAATAAAAATTATAATAATATCCCCCCTAGACCTTAATCATACAGCAGCAATATTTTTAGCCGATATCCCCCAAAGGAAGAAGTGTCCCAGACTGGTCAAAATGTCCAATTGGGAAACGTCCCAAATTGCCCCTCAATTACCTCTTGACGAAAAAAAAGGTTAAATGTTATAATTAAAATAGTAAAAAGAAAAGAGGAATTTATAAAAATGAATGTAACTTTACCAAATGAAAAAGCTATAAAAAAGAAGCAAATGATAATATATGTATTGATTATTTTATTTTGTGTTATATCTATTATTATAGCATTTTATGTGCAATTTTATGCAAGAATAGATTTTGGGAAAATGCTAGGAATATCTGCTAATCAAGAAGGTGGTTTTGGTAACAAAACTCAAGAACAAATACTAGATTTAGAAACGAATTTTGATAAAATTTTTACAAATAATATAGAAAATGACAATGGAGAAAATGATGCAAAAAAAATAGATGCTAATAATAATTTAGTTTATACAAAATATGAAAAAAAAGAAATAAAGCAAAATAGCTATGATTTAGAAATTAGGATACCAACTATAAATATTGATAATGAAATAATTAGTAAATATAACGAAGAAATAGAAGAAACATATGCAAGAAATGCTTTAAATGTTTTAAATAGTCAAAATAGAAATATAATATTTACTGTAGAGTATACTGCAAATGTATATAATGGTATTTTATCTTTAATAATTCGTTCTAATTTAAAAGAAGGATCAAATGCTCAAAGAGTGATAATTCAAACATATAATTATGATTTGAGAAATAATAAAGAAATAAGCCTAGAAGAAGTATTAGCTATTGAACATTTAGATAAAGAAAATGTCCAAAATAGGATAAAAACAAAAATTGAAGAAGAACAAAAAAGGGCAGATGAATTAAATAAATTAGGATATACAATTTATACAAGAGATGTACAAAATGATATGTATAAAATAGAAAACACACAAGAATTTTATTTAACAAATGATACATTATACATAATATATCCATATGGAAATGAAAGTGAAACAAGTGAAACGGACTTAATTGTATTATAAAAATAAAAAAATAATTAAAACAGAGCAAATCTTTATTAACTTATTTTAGATTAGCTCTGTTTTTTAAAATAAAAATAGAGAGTATTTTGTACTCTCTATGAAAATAAAAGGGGATGTTTTTTATTTTAAATCAGTATTACTTTACTGATTATGTTTGTATTTTAACAAGCAATTTTGTCCATTGTGTGAATTAAAAGTGAAAATTAAGTTTTTTTAAAAACTTTTTTAAAAAAATTTATATTAAAAATAGATGTTTTTTGTAAATAAAAAAGGAAACAATTTATATAGTTGTTTCCTTTTATGGATGTTTCCTTTTTTGACTGTTTCCTTTTTATAGTTGTTTTATTCTTATGGTTGTTCTCCTAATGTTATTGTAAGTTCTTTTTCTTCTCCATTTCTATTTACTTTAACTTTCATTTCATCACCTATTTGGTGAGAATTTTTAATTTTATTTAATTCGTCCATCGTTGTAATTTTTTTACCATCTGCTTCTATAATTACATCACCAATTTTAAGTCCTGCTTTTTCAGCAGCAGAGAAGTCATCAATATCTTTTACATAAGCTCCTACCACTAAATTATATGCTTTAGCAGTTTTTTCATCTACATCTACACCTGTAATACCAATATATGGTCTTCTTACTTTGCTATATTGAATTAATTGAGATGTTATATCTTCAGTTGAGTTAATTGGAATAGCAAATCCCATACCTTCAATTCCTTCTCCTTGAAGTTTTAATGTATTAATACCAATTACTTGACCTTCACTATTTACTAAAGCACCACCACTGTTACCTGCATTTATTGCAGCATCTGTTTGTATTAAAGTAAAGGTTTTTCCATCTGTGTCGGTAATTTCTCTATTTACTGCACTTATTACTCCACATGTTATACTACTTTGCATACCTAATGGATTTCCTACAGCCATAGCAAATTCTCCAACTTTTATATTATCTGAATCTGCAAACTCAGCTTTTGGAAGACCAGTTTTTTCGATTTTTATAACAGCTAAATCAGTTTGTTCGTCTTTTCCTACTATTTTTGCTTCATATTCAGTTGTATCATTAAATAATGTAACTGTTACTTTGGTTGCTTCTGAAACTTCGTAGAATGAATCAGAAGAAGTATTTGAAACTATATGGTTGTTTGTTAAAATATAGCCATCTTCACTAATTATAATACCAGAACCAGTAGCTGTTGCAGTGGCTGTTTGACCTTTTGCTCCAAACATTGAAATAAGTGAGTTAACATTATACTCAACTTTAATTCCAACAATTGAAGGTAAAATCTTATTTGCAGCGTATACAGCAGTATCTGAATAATTAGATAATGAAATTTGCTGTACATATCCGAGAATTTTGAGAGCCAGATGTATTTGAACTAGATATATCTTCATTTAAAATTTTTGAACGAATCGATGGTATTCCAAAACAAGTTCCAACCACTACTGCACATCCTAAAACACCACTAAAGAAAGGAAGCAAAAAGCCTCTTCCAAATCCTATTTTATTAGATGTTTTTGAAGCACTATAATCAGTTTTATAACTATTTGGGTTTTGAACTGCTTTAAAATTTGTGGTTTTTTCTTCTTTATTTTGTTTTTCTTCCATTTTTAAGACCTCCTAAAATCTCTTTATAATTTATATTAACTTATTTTAACGATATAATACAATAGTTTTGTGAAATTTTTGTGAAAAAAATGTAATAGATAAATGCTTTTTTTATAAGAGAAAGCTTGCTTAACAAAAGAGATTTAATCGCAGATATGTAATAAAAAAAGATTCAATAGAAAGGGCGTTTTTAAATCTAATTAAAATTCCAAATATATTTTTTAAAGATGTTCCAAATTTATATTGAAAAAATTCATATAAAAATATATAATATAAAAAAAAGCAAAGGATGATATATATGAATATAAAAAAAGAAAATGGAGTAACACTAATTGCCTTAATTGTAACAATAATCATTTTAACAGTTATAGCATCAATAGCAATATATTCAGGAAGTGACACAATAAAAAAAGCAAAGTTAGAAGAAATAAAAACAAATATGCTATTAATAGAAGCAAAAGCTAGAGAATATGTAGAAGATGCAAATTTTAAAATGGGAATTAATCCAGATGATGCAAAGAAAAATCAAGTAAGAAATGATATTTATGTAAATGAAGCAAAACTAACTAAAACCTCATCAGTACCAAGTAATATAAATGTAAAAGACATAAATAATTGTTATGATGTAACAAATGATACCTTAAACTCATGGGGGCTAGACAAAATAGAAGTAGAAGAAAATGAAAAATATATAATAGAATTTGATGAACAAAATGCTAGTGTAGAAATATACAATACATTAGGCTATGATGGAAAATATTCATTAACAGATATAGAAAAAATAGAAGAATAAAATGTATCAAAAAAGGAAGAGGAAAATGAAAGAAAAAGAATTACAAAGACTAACTAATTTAAAAGAAATAGAAAAAGATTTACATACAAAAGGATTTAACAAAATTTTAGGTATAGATGAAGCAGGAAGGGGGCCACTAGCTGGCCCTGTTGTAGTTGCAGGAGTTATAATGCCAGAAAATTCAATGATAGAAGGTATAAACGATTCTAAAAAGGTATCAGAGAAAAAAAGAGAAAAATTATATGACCTAATAATAGAAGAAGCAATAAGCTATCAAGTAGCAATCATAGGACAAGATATTATAGATAAAATAAATATACTAAATGCCACCAAAAAGGGCCTTACAAATGTAGTAGAAGGATTAGATGTAAAACCAGACCTAATAATAGTAGATGCTTTAACAAATATTGACACAAAAGGAATACCATATGAATCAATAATAAAAGGAGATGCTAAATGCTATAGTATATCAGCAGCTTCAATACTTGCCAAAGTAACAAGGGATAGAATAATGAGAGAGTGGGACGAAATATATCCTCAATATGGATTTATAAATAATAAAGGTTATGGCACAGCAAAACACATTGAAGCAATAAAAGAATATGGATTATCTCCAATACATAGAAGAAGTTTTACTAAAGGAATAGTAGGTAATATAAAATAAAAAATATAAAAATTTAAGTATTTTCGTTAAAACTATAAAGAAAGGTATAATAAAAAAATGAGAATTATAGATATAATAGAGAAAAAAAGAGACAAAAAAGAATTATCAAAACAAGAAATAGAATTCTTTATAAATGCATACACCAAAGGTGAAATTCAAGATTATCAAGCAGCAGCATTAATAATGGCAATCTACTTAAATGGAATGACTGAGCAAGAGACAACAAATTTAGCACTAGCAATGGCATACTCAGGAGAAGTTTTAGACTTATCAAAATTAAATAAAACAATTGTAGACAAACATTCAACAGGAGGAGTAGGAGACAAAGTTTCTTTAATATTACTACCACTAGTAAGTAGCTTAGGAATTCCAATAGCCAAAATGTCAGGAAGAGGCTTAGGTTTTACTGGAGGTACAATAGATAAATTAGAAGCAATACCAGGATACAAAACCAATATAACTATAAACAATTTTATAAAAAATGTGGAAAATATAGGTATTAGCATGATATCGCAAACATTAAATTTAGCTCCAGCTGATAAAAAAATATATGCACTTCGAGATAGTATATCTTGTGTAGAAAGTATACCCCTAATTGCATCTAGCATAATGAGTAAAAAAATAGCAAGTGGTGCCCAAAAAATTGTACTAGATGTAACTGTAGGAAAAGGAGCTTTTATGGATAATATTAAAAAAGCTAAAATACTTTCAAATGAAATGATAAAAATAGGAAATTTAGCAAATAGGCAAACAATTTGCATATTAACTAATATGGATGAACCATTAGGATATGCAATAGGAAATACTTTAGAAGTTATAGAAGCAATTAATTTCTTAAAAGGTAAAATGCCAAAAGACTTAAAAGAAGTAGTATTAGAACTAGGCGCATATATGATAAAATTAGCAGGTAAAGGAAATGACTTAGAAAAAAACAAGAAAAAATTATTAGAAGCAATAGAAAACCAAAAAGCATATAATAAATTTATAGAACTTGTAAAAAATCAAGGAGGAGATATTACATATATAGAAAATCCAAATAAATTTACAAAATCTAAATTTATAGAAAAAATATATAGTAAAAAGAACGGTTATATATCAAGTATAGATGCAAAAAAAGTAGGAAATTTATCAATGTTTTTAGGTGCAGGAAGAAATAAAAAAGAAGATAGAATTAATCCAAATGTAGGAATAGTATTAAATAAAAAAGTAGGAGATAAAGTAAATAAAGATGATTTACTTGCTATAATTTATTTAGACGAAAAAGAAAAATGCGAAGAATCAAAGAAAAGATTAGAAGAAATAATACAAATTTCAGAAGAACAAGTGCCAGTACCAAAAACCATATTAGATGTTATAGAATAGCTTTTTTATATAAATAACATCCCGAATAACATCCCAAAGGCCAGTCTATTTTAACTTTTGAATCGCAACATTGGATAAAATTGCATATTAAGAATTTTATAAAAAATAATTGAAAAATAAATAATATATGGTATAATTATAATTAGTAAATTAAAATATGAAAGGAAGTTACCTAAAAATGAAAAAAAATAACGAAAATACAAAAGTAGAGAAAAAACAAAAACATTACGATAAAGGACAAATATTTATAAAAGTAATGGCAGGAATTTTAGCAATACTAATGTTATCAGCAACAATAGGAACACTATTATTTGCACTAATTTAAATAAGAGGAGTAATAAATGGTAATAAATTTAGGAATGAATTGGGAGAATTTTTACAAAGATAATATATTGTCATATATAAGATCATTACAAGAAAATCCATTTGAACTAGTAACCCTAATTTTAGATTTAGCAATAGTTATATTTTTAGTATATTGTTTTTTTAAAGTAGTTAGAGGTTCAAGAGCAGGTCAACTAATAAAAGGAATTTTACTTTTAGTTGTTGCAACATGGGTAAGTGGATTATTAAATTTAAAAATATTAAATTGGATTTTAGTTGGAATAATGAATGTAGGGGTAATTGCAATAATTGTAATATTCCAACCAGAATTAAGGCGTGCCTTAGAACAATTAGGAACAAATAAATTCACCAAATTTTTTGGGATAGATAAAGATATTTCTACAAAAACAAAAGAAGATATATATAAAGTTGTAATAGCTGCAAATGAACTATCAAAATCAAAAACTGGAGCATTAATAGTTCTTGAAAGAGACATAAAAATACAAGATATTATAGCAACAGGAATACCTATGAATGCAGATGTTTCACCACAATTATTAGTTAATATATTTGTTCCAAAAACACCTTTACACGATGGAGCAGTCGTAATATCTGGAAATAAAATTGCAGCAGCTGCATGTGTTTTACCACTTGCTGATGACAAAGATATTGCAAAAGAACTAGGAACAAGACATAGAGCAGCAATTGGAATTTCTAAGCAATCAGATAGCATTGTGGTAGTAGTTTCAGAAGAAACAGGAAAAATATCAGTAGCAAAAGATGGAAGCTTGATCGCAGATGTAAGAGAAGATGTATTAAAGAAAATTTTAATTACTAATATTGTAACAAAAAGATTTGCGCAAGAAATAAAACCATCTAAAGGCAGATTAAAAAAAATAAAAGAAAAAATAAAAAAAGAAAAAAAGCAAGAAGATATTAAAGAAAATCAAGATAATAAATAAAAAAACAAGTCGCATTTTAAGCGACTTTTCTAGTATAATAAAAAGAATTAAATATTAAAAAATTTAAAGTAATTTGAAGGGAAAGAAAAAATGAGAAACATAAAATTAACAATAGAATATGATGGAAAAGATTTTAATCGGATGGCAAAAACAACCAAACAAACTAAACATACAAGGGACAATAGAAAATGCAATAAAACAAATAACCAAAGAGAAAATAGAACTAATTGCATCAGGAAGAACAGATGCAGGAGTACATGCTATTCGGACAAGTTGCTAATTTTAAAACAAATTCAAATATACCAATTGAAAAATTTCCAATAGCCATAAATACTAAATTAAAAAAGTCTATTTTAATAAAGTCTGCTGAAGAAGTAGATGAAAGATTTCATAGTAGACTTAGTTGCAAGCAAAAAACATATCGTTACATAATAGATAATTCTAAATATGGTTCAGCAATATATAGAAACTTAGAAACACATATTGGAGTTAAATTAGATGTAGAAAAAATGCAAAAAGCCATAAAATATTTTGAAGGAGAACATGATTTTAAGGCATTTAAAGCAAGTGGAACAAGTAGTAAAAGTAGTGTAAGAAAAATATATAAAGCCCAAGTAATAAAAAAAGAAAATGAAAAAATATGGATAGAGTTAACAGGCAACGGTTTTTTATATAACATGGTAAGAATAATATCAGGAACATTGGTAGAAGTCGGAATGGGGAAAATAGAGCCAGAAGAAATACCAAATATAATAAATTCTAAAAAAAGAGAAAATGCAGGAAAAACTCTGCCACCACAAGGATTATATTTATTAAAAGTAGAATATGATAAAACCTAAAAAAAGTTAAAATATAAGTAAATTCATAATAAATTCCTTTTTATATGCTATAAAAAATACTTTTTATTAACCAAAAAATATAATTTGCATAAAATATAGTAAAAAAGAAAAGGAGAAAAAATTATGAATATTTTACTTATATTTTTTGCATTACCACTTGCTACAATTATTATTTCGATAGCATTGCAAAAAATTTTAAAATGTCCAACTTTAGTTGCTGCAATAATTTTTGCCATTTTCTTAATTGTGACATTTATTATTGGTAACATAAATTTCTTGATAGCTACAATTATTTATACAATTATAAGTTATATAACAGCATTACTTGTATGTATAATTAGAAGATTCATAGAAAATAGAAGTAATTGTGTATCATGGAGCCCATGTCGTGAAAGGCAAGAATGTGATAATACAAGAAATGCAAATGAATTACTTACGATAAGTAGTACATGTCAAAATAATAGAAATGGAGAGCTTTTAACAATAAGTAGTAATTGTGGTAACGGAATAGAGAATGACTTATTAACAATTAATAGTAATTTAAATAATAATGGAAATCAAAATTGTTGTTGTAATAATAATTGGAATGATAATTGTGATAATAACTGTAATAATAATTGTAATTGCTCAAATGCTAGGAACAATGGAGTAACAGCAAGAATAAATGTTATCCCAAATAATAATACAAATGGTAGAAGTGGATGCATATGTGGAAGTTTTAGGAGAAGATAAAAAAGTAACTTATATAAAA
>CALXUW010000050.1 GCA_944391795.1 uncultured Clostridia bacterium | reverse complement strand
CCTTTTTAGCTTTAAATAACTCAAGGAAGCGTGAATAAATGTAACGAGAGGCTCGCTTATTTAAAGGTTAAAAGGTGTCGTCTACGAAGCAAGCCGAGGAATTTAATAAAAATTATAATAATATCCCTAAGGTAGCACTAATCGCACATCAGCAATATTTTTAGCCAAGACCACTCAAAGGAAGAAGTGTCCCAGACTGGTCAAAATGTCCAATTGGGAAACGTCCCAAATTGACCCACATTATTTTTTATCAAATATTGTTTTAAAAACTCCTTGGTCTATTAAACTTGCAAAAATATTTTTAAATATTATTAGTATAATTGGCCCTATAAGTAGCCCTAATATACCAATAACTTTAAATCCGGTATACATTGCAATTAAAGTAAATATCGGATGAACACCTATGTTTTTACGAACTAATTTAGGTTCTAATACTTGCCTTGCAATTGACATTATTATTAGTAATATAACTATTGCTATTGCTAAATTAAAGTCACCATTTATGGCACAAATTATTGCCCAGGGTATCATTACTGTCCCTGAACCTAATATTGGGAGAGCATCAACAAAACCAATAAAAATTGCCATAAGTAATGGATATTGTATGTTAAAACCAGTAAATTCTAAGATATATAATCCTATTAAAGATATGATAAATGAAACTAATACTAAAGTGGCTTCTGCTTTTAGATATCCTCCTAGGGTTTGGATTAATTCTTTTAAATGTATTCTCATTTTTTTTACCCATAGTTTTGGCAAATGATGTTCTATTTGGTCTAAAATGTATATTTTATCTGCACATATAAAATATAATGCAACTACAGTTATTCCTATACATATTGCAATAGAAGGAAGACTTGTTATTACTTCTATTACACCTGTTAACGCATTTCTTATCCAGTTAGATGCTTGGTTTAAAAGTTCACTTCCTGAACTTTGTATTACTCCTAATATTTCATCTGATAAATGTATTTTGTTAAAATCAAATGTATTCATAAAATTTTGAAAATGTATGTAGATTTTATCAAAATTATCATTTAAACCTTGTAGCAAACTAGAAGATTCTGAAAAAAGAGTAATTATTAACCAAGTTATAGATCCAAGTATAATAATAGAGACAATTACAAATATTATTATAGAACTAGTTCTTCTTGTTAATTTGGTTTTATTCATTATAAATTTTATTGCTGGTTCTATCATTAGAGAAATAATAAATGCAACTAGAAAAGGCATATAAAAAACTGACAATTTTAACGCAATATATAAACCAATTAGAATTAAGGCTACATATAAAATATTCTTTAATACCCTTGTCCAATATGGTAAATTAACAATCATAGCTCCCTCCTATTATTTTATTATATGTAAAATAATTTATAAAAATTCAAAATTATTTAGGTTAAATTAATATTTAAGAACCTAAATAATTTTGATAGATTTTTTTAAAAGATGATTGTTTATTTACTAATTTGCATTTTGACTTTTTTGATTACAACATATATTTTCTATTGTTGTACATACTTGCTCTTTCCCTATTTTGTTGTCATTTCTTGCTAAATTTCCTAAGGTTAGAATTCCAATAACATTATTGTTATTATCACATACAGGTAACCTTCTTATTTGCTTTTGTTGCATCTTCATTTGAGCACTTGTAATATCTTCATCTTGCGTACAAGTACATACATTACATGTCATGATATCACTTATAGGAGTTGTTTTTGGTTCTTTTTCACATGCTACACATCTTAAAAGAATATCCCTATCAGTCACAATACCGCAAATACAATTGTTGTTATCACATACTGGTACAGAACCTATATGATTTTGATTCATTAAATTTACAACGTCTTGTACATTAGTTTCTGGTTTAACATAAATAACGTTGTTGCACATACAATCTTTTACTTTCATTTTATTACCACCTTTCAATATTTATCACTATTATTTTTTGTATTTTTTTAATTTATATTCTAATATTTATTTACATTATTAGAATATACTGTATTATGTTGTTTTGGAAAATTTTAGAAATTTAAAATACTTGAATTTTTTCGAAATTGATAGTATAATATAATTCATATCTATAAATCATATAGGGAGGAGTTTTTATGAATCCTATCGGAAGCCAAGTTACACCTGAAGGAATCATTTTAGACAACTACTTTATTTTAAAGTCGTTGTCTAAAGACAACATTGCAGTTTTGCAATTATGCAAGCGGATTAGCCCGGAGGAATTCATGAGTTCTGGAAAGAAGTTCTTGACTTATTTTAAGTCTGTAAAGTTGTCTACTCCTAAAGGGAACGCAACTTTAACTTTAAGTACAGTTAATATCGAAAAATTAAGTTATAAGACGATTGAAAAGCTCATTCCTAAGTAGGAAAAACGAAGAAAGGACTTTCTTATTTGCGAGTCCTTTCTTCGTTTTCTAATATTCATATATATCGTAATTATCAGTTATCTCTCTTGGCATAATTGGAGGTCTTGGTCTTCCTCCACCTGGTCCACTCATAAATGGTGGTCTATTTGGGAAGCCTGGTCTTGGCGGTCTAATTGGTGGACGATTATTTGGTCTTCTTAGCAATTCTCTTAAAATTAATATTTTTATTAAATCACGTAAATTCCTATTTCTGATAATTCTACTTTCTTTAATTTCCCTGTTTTCTTGTAGTTCTTCTTTTGTGTTCCTTTTAATTTCAGCTGTTTTTTTGGAATTTAATGTTTCAGGTTTATTTCTATTTTCATTAGCATTTACTTCATTTCTCAAATTAATATTTAAACCTATTTCATTGTCAGTTTCAACTGCATTATATATTTCTTCTGTCATTTCTTCTATTGTTTCTTCTGTGATTTGACCTGTAACATTTCTACAGGCTTTATTTACCATGGGGTATATTATTTTATAAATTTCAGGATAGTATTGTTCTAAATCATATGATGCGTAATCTTCTTTATTAGAATCATTAAAAGAATCGTTTGCCATTTTATTAAAATTACTGTTTGTAAATGTTGGATATCCTAAAATGCTTCTTATGTATTCTTCATATGTTTCGTTGTACATAAAAAAACCTCCTTAATATTTTATATATAATATGTAAATAAAAAAAATAAGTACCTATGCTTAAGTACTTATTTATAACTTTTATTAAAAATGTCGTTTTTTTTAAGTTATTTTAGATAAATTTAAAACAAATTTTATATTGTTGCTACTATTTTTTTAAACTGCTCTCCCCTATTTGCAAAATTTTTAAACATGTCAAAACTTGCACTAGCAGGCGAAAATAGAACTATTTGACCTTGTTTTGAAACTTTATTTGCTAGTTTTATACTTTCTTCTAATGTATCACACATATATATATCTAAAGTTTTATTTTGTTTTTCTAACTCATCTTTTACAGCGTCAAATATTTTACCTGAAGTTTGACCTATTAATATTAGGGCTTTTACTTTTTCAACTATAGGTTTTGCAATTGGTGTATAGCTTAGATTTTTATCATATCCTCCTGCTATTAAAATGATTTCTTCATCAAATGAGTTTAATCCTTCTATTGTTCTTGTTGGAGAAGAACTTGCTGAGTCATTATACCATTTTACTCCATTTATGTCTCTTACTAATTCAAGTCTGTGTTCAACAGGTTTAAATTCTTTAATTGCTAAAATAGCATCTTGTGTATTTACCAACCCTTCAGTTGCAGCTAATGCAGCACAGATATTTTCAAAATTGTGCTTTCCTCTTAATATTAATTCATCTGTGTTTAAAATATGTTTTCTTATTTTATCTTCACATTTTTTTATTACTTTTTCATCTACTATATATCCATTTTCCAATTTTTCATTGCCACTAAAAAATACTACTGTCCCATTTGCTTCTTTAGCGCAATCTTTAGTTATCTGATTATCATAATTTAAAATTAGAATACCTTTTTCATCTTGATATTTGAAAATATTCTTTTTAGCATCAATATATTCATCATAATCTTTATGGATATTTAAATGATTTGGTGTAATATTTGTAATTACTGAAATATCAGGGCTTACTTTCATTCCCATTAATTGAAAACTACTTAATTCAAGTACAATTATGTCTTCTGGTTTTATTTCTTCTAATTTAGTAAAAAGTGGCGTTCCTATATTTCCACCTAAATATGTATTATAGTTAGCTTTTTGTAAAATACTATTTATAATGCTTGTGGTTGTGGTTTTTCCATCACTTCCTGTTACTCCAATTATTTTGCAAGGACTCATTTTCATTAGCATTTCTATTTCTGTTGTTATAATTGCACCTCTATTTTCTTCGTTAACTAATTCTTGTCTAGTTGGAAGACAGCTAGGTGATCTAAAGATTATATCAAAACCATGTAATCTTTCTAGGCAATTTTTTCCAAAACTAAATTCAAAGTTATATGATGTAATTTTATCCATAACATTTTTGGGGATTTCTTCTATAGTTCTTTCATCAAATACTGTTACTTTTGCTTTTTTTTCATACATATAATCTAAAAGAGGTAGATTGCTTACTCCTAAACCTATTATAGCCACTTTTCTGTATTTTATGTATTCATTGAACTCTTGCAATTTTTCATTTACAAAATCCATAATATTTCCTCCGTTTTTATTTTATGTATTTTTTTTATTTTTGTGATTCTTTTTTTAATTTATTCTTTAAAATTATAGCACTCTATATTTTATTATGCAATAAATATTTTGAATAAATTAGAAAGTAGTGGTTAAAATATATATATAATTTTTAAGGAGGTGCCTTAGTTTATGTCTAAAAATAAAGAAAAGAAAAATAATAATAAAAATGAGCAAAAACAAAATAACAATAATAACAATCAAAAACAAAATAACAACTAGTTATTTATCTGATTTGATTTTAGAAGCAAAATGATATTTTAAAGTAAAAAAGCCAAAAAATGTATTCTAAAAATAAGAAGTAAAAAAGTGACTTAAATGAATTATACCTAAAGGTAGAGTATAGAAAGAATTGGAACCCAAGAAGCAATAAATCCAGCTCTTATTAAGAGTTGGATTTATTGCTATAAAAATTTAATTATACTTTTATATAAAAATATTAAAAATAGCATATCCTTCTAGAATTAAAACTATTAAACCTAATATTATAAAAATTATTAAATAAGTGTGTTTTGATTTTTTATTCTTATCTTTTGAAGACTTTTTCTCCATTATTTTTTCCTCCTTTTAAATTCTATATTTTTCTCTTTTTTGGTAAGTTGTATGCAATAATTTTTCAGCTCTATAACTTCCAGGTTTTTCTAGAAATTCTTTATATATTTTTTTAATTATAGGATTTTCATGTGACTTTCTAATTACGCTTTTTTCGTCAATCGAATATAAGCTATCAGCTCTTAGTTTTCTTACATCTACTCCGAGATCTTATTCTAGAACTCTTTATAGGTTGGCCTCCACCCATTACACATCCTCCTGGACATGCCATTATTTCTACAAATTGATAGTCTGATTTTCCTTTTTTTATTTCTTCTAAGATCTCTTTTGCATTTGCAAGTCCACTTGCTGCTACTACTTTAATAGTTTTTCCTCCTATATTTACAGTCGCTCTTTTTATACCATCTCCACCTCTTACTTGCTCAAAATCTATTTTTTCTAAATCTTTTCCTGTAAGAGTATCTTGAGCTGTCCTTAAGGCTGCTTCCATAACTCCGCCTGTTGTTCCAAAAATTGCTCCTGCACCGGTTGCATCTCCCATTGGTAAGTCAAACTCACTATCTTCTAATTTTTCAAATTCAATATTTGCTTGTTTTATCATTCTTGAAAGCTCTCTTGTTGTAATTACATTATCTACATCATATAATCCATCATTTTGCATTTCTTCACGCTTTGCTTCGAATTTTTTTGCAATACATGGCATTACAGATACTACATACATTTTGCTTGGGTCAATTCCTTCTTTTTTAGCATAATAACTTTTTAAAATTGCACCAAACATTTGATGAGGAGATTTACAAGTAGATAGATGTGGAAGAAGTTCTGGATAATTCATTTCTATATATCTTACCCATCCAGGGCTACATGAGGTAATCATTGGTAGATGGTCATGGTTTTTAAATCTTTCTACAAATTCATTTGCTTCTTCCATTATTGTAAAGTCTGCTCCTGTGTTTGTATCAAATACTTTATCAAAACCTAATCTTTTTAAAGCTGTTACCATTTTTTTCGTTACATTGGTTCCTATTTCCATTCCAAATTCTTCACCTAATGCAACTCTTACACCAGGCGCTGTTTGTACTATTACATATGTATCAGGATCTTTTAATTTCACCCAGACATCATCTATTGTTTCTTTTTCATGTAAAGCACCTGTTGGACAAGCTTCAATACATTGACCACAAAAAGTACAATTTACATCATTTAAACTATGATCTCCAACTGTAGAAATACAAGATTCAAAACCACGATTAATGCAATCTATTGCACCAATTTTTTGCACATTTTTACAAGCTGCTACACATCTTCTACATAATATACATTTATTAAAATCTCTTACAATTGAAGGTGATAGGTCATCTATTTTATGTTTTGTCATTTCTCCTGGGAATTCAACGTTTAATACATTAAATTTTACAGCTAAAGATTGTAATTCACAATTTCCAGAACGTGTGCATGTTAAACAATCTTTTGCGTGGTTTGAAATGATTAAATCTAATATAACATGTCTTGCTTCTAAGACATTTGGTGTATGAGTATGTACTACCATTCCTTCTTCTACTGTTTGTATACAAGATGTTGCAAAACCTTTTCTTCCTTCTACTTCTACAATACACATTCTGCAGTCTCCAACTTCATTTATGTCTTTTAAAAAGCATAGAGTTGGGATATCTATTCCTGCTTGTTTTGCAGCTTGTAAAATAGTAGTTCCTTTTTTTACGGTTATTTTTTGGTTATCAATTGTTAAATTAACTAATTCATTTTCCATATTAATCTCTCTTTCTTAAAAACAAATAATTTTTATATTTTTTAAATTTTAATGTAGATTTTATAATTAAGGTATTTTTATTTACATTTTTAGATATATTTTGTTAATTGCCAATAGCATGAAAAGGACAACTAGTTAAACATGTACCACATTTTATACATTTTTCTTGGTCTATTATTCTTTTTTCTCTTCCTTCTCCCTTGATTGCTCTTACAGGACAATGTTTTTGACATAATCCACAGCCTTTGCATTTTTCTTCATCTATTATTATTTTTGACATTGCTTTACATTCTAAAGCCTTACATTCTTTTTGAATGGCATGCTCCCTAAATTCTTCCCTAAAATATTTCATCGTACTAATTACAGGATTTGGTGCACTTTGTCCTAGTCCACATATACTTGACTTTTGAATGTTTACGGCTAGTTTTTCTAATTTATATATGTCTAATTCTGAACCTTCTCCTGCACATAAACGTTCTAGTATTTCAAGCATTCTTTTGGTTCCTATTCTGCAAGGAGTACATTTACCACAACTTTCACTTACTGTAAATTCTAAATAAAATTTTGCAAGACAAACCATACATTTAGTATCATCCATTACTATTAATCCACCAGATCCCATCATTGAACCAATTGCTTTTAAAGATTCATAATCTATTGGAGTATCTAAATGCTCCCCAGGGATACATCCTCCGTGAAGGTCCACCAGTTTGAGCTGCTTTAAATTTTCTTCCATTTGGTATTCCGCCACCAATATCAAAAACTATTTCTCTTAAAGTTGTACCCATTGGGACTTCTACCAAACCTATATTATTTACATTTCCTCCAAGAGCAAAAACTTTTGTTCCTTTAGAATTTTTAGTACCAATTGAAGAAAACCAATCAGAACCTTTTAAAATAATTTGAGCAATATTTGCATATGTTTCTACATTGTTAATTAACGTAGGTTTTCCCCATAAGCCGGCTAGTAGCTGGATATGGAGGTTTTACCCTAGGTTGCCCTCTTTTTCCTTCTATTGATTCTAAAAGTGCGGTTTCCTCACCACATACAAAAGCTCCTGCTCCTAGTCTTATTTCTATATCAAAATCGAAGTTTTTTCCAAAAATATTCTTTCCTAAAATTCCATAATCCCTTGCTTGTTTTATTGCTATCTCAAGTCTCTTTACAGCAATTGGATATTCTGCCCTAACATAAATATAACCTTTGTTTGCTCCAATACTATAGCCTGCAATAGCCATTGCTTCTAAAACTGCGTGTGGATCACCTTCTAATATACTTCTATCCATAAAAGCTCCGTGGATCTCCTTCGTCTGCATTACAAACTACATACTTAGTTTTTCCTTCAGCCATCTTAGTTAATTCCCATTTTTGACCCGTAGGAAATCCTGCGCCACCACGGCCACGAAGACCAGATTTTTTTATAACATCTATTACTTCATCTTGGGACATATCTTTTAAAACCTTTTCTAAAGCTAAATATCCGTCAAATGCAAGATACTCATCAATATCTTCTGGATTAATTACTCCACAATTTTTTAAAGCAATTCTTTTTTGTTTTTTATAAAAATTAAGCTCATCTAAACTATTTACTTTACTACCATCTATGTCTTTTGCAAGTAATCTATCTACAATTTTACCTTCTACAATATGTGATTGTATAATCTCTTCACAATCGTCTGGAGTACAATTAGCATAAAACGTATCTTCTGGTCTTATAATTACAATTGGTCCTTTTGCACATAATCCAAAACAACCTGTTTTAATAACTCTAACATTTGTAATATTCTTCTCTTTCAATATTCTTCTAAAATTCTCTAAAATCTCTGGTGATTTTGAAGAAGTACAACCCGTACCATGGCAAACTAGAATATGTTTTTCTCTAGTATCTGCTTTGGTATTTACCCTTAGCTCTAATTCTTTTCTCTTTTCTTCTCTAATTTTGTGAATTTCTTGTAAAGTTTTCATAAATTCCTCCTTCCCCAAATTGGGACAATTTGGGACGTTTCCTAATTGGACAAAATGTCCAATTAGGAAACGTCCCCAATTGGACATTTTGTCCAATCTGGGACACATCTTTATCTTTATCTTTATCTTTAAATGCTATTTTAATTTTCTTTATTTTTTAATTCGTCTAGTACTTGGTCAAGTTTTTGTACAGTAGCTTTTCCATAGACTTCACCATTTACTGTAAAGACAGGTGCTAGTCCGCAAGCTCCAACACATCTGGTTTCTTCAATTGAAAATAGTCCATCTTTGGTGGTTTCTCCTGGCTTTATTCCTAATCTTTCTTGCAATCTGTCCATTATTTTTTGAGAACCTTTAACAAAGCATGCTGTTCCTAAGCATACTGATACATTATATTTTCCTTTTGGTTTTAGTGAAAATCTAGAATAAAAGGTAACTACACCATAAATTTCTGCCAAAGGTATTGATAAAAAATCTGACAGTTCTTTTTGAGCATCAATTGGAACATAACCATAATGCTCTTGAATTTCATTTAACATTTGAATTAAATTGTCTTTGATTGGTTTGTATTTAGAAAAAAGGCTTGTTATAAACTGATCATTTGAATTTTCATTGCAACAGCATTTTGTATTTTTTGCCTCACAATCATTTTTCATAATAAAATCCTTCCCTTCTTGCATATTAATATTTATGTTTCATTTAAAAGTACATGCATAAAATTAATTCTTTTAATAATATGTATTAAAATATTTATTTAATTATATCAGACGGATTTTTTTTATACAACACATTTTCTATTTTTTTATTTATTTTTTGACATATTTTTTATTTCCTATTGACTTTTATATTAAAAAATGAAAAAATATATTTAAAGAAAATTTAAGGAGGATAATTATGGAAAATCCAGAAAAAACAGAAGAAAGCAAAGGACTTAGCATTGCTTCTATGGTATTAGGTATTATAGCAGTTGTTTTATTTTGTATCCCTTACATCTCTATTCCATGTTCTATTTTAGCTATAATTTTTGGAATTATAGGAAAAAACAAAGGTGGAAAAGGTATGGCAATAGCTGGCTTAGTACTAGGAATAGTTTCTATAGTTTTATACTTTTTATTAGTTGTAGGCGCTTTCAGCTTTTTTGCAGCATTTAATAATACAAATTTAGATTTAAACATTTTAGAATCAAATGCTATATTATATTAATTTTAGTACATAAATTTTTGGGGCAATTAGGAATACATTTCTCCTAGTTGCCCCAAAATTATATTATTTTAGGAGATAATCTTATGAATATTAAAAAGAAATATTATAAATTATTAATTTCACAAATAGTTATATTTTTATTAATAATTTTAACTTATATATACACACATTCTTCTTTACTTAATTTAACTCCTTATTGTTTTTGGAGAGAACATTTTAATATTTTATGTCCTAGTTGTGGTTCTACTAGAGCTGCTATCAATTTATTAAATGGAAATATACGGAGATGCTTTTTTATTTAATCCATTTTTAGTTGTTTTGATTTTTTATTTATTATTTTTAGATATTTTATATATTGTAAATGTGATTTTTGATAAGAAAATTTTAAAAGTATTCTATCCTAAATGGTGGTATATTGTTATTTATTTTGTTTTGTGGTTTTTATATACAATATATATTAATATTGTGTGACCAATCTGGGACGTTTCCCAATTGGACATTTTGACCAGTTTGGGACACTTCTCCAATTTTGAAAAGTTTGATAGACCCCTTGGTACTGTATGATTAAAGGTGCTTGGGGGGTATAATATT
>CALXUW010000049.1 GCA_944391795.1 uncultured Clostridia bacterium | reverse complement strand
ATATATATATAAATTTGATTCTATTTTTAAAAATGATTTTGCGTTTTTAACCCCTTTTATTAAAACTAATTTAGGTTCTTTATTTTTATTTGGACAAACAAATCTAATCACCTTAGGCTCTATTCTTTTCTCTCTCATAATAGTTAAAATGTCTACTAATCTTTCAGGTCTATGTACCATATATAACTCACCTTTATCCTTTAACAAGTATTTTGAGACTTCTATAAAATCTGATAAATTCGCACTAATTTCATGTCTAGAAATCACTTTTTTTAAATTGGCATTTTTAATTCCAGTTTTATCTTGTTTATATGGAGGATTTGTTACAACTACATCAAATTTATTATTTTCATATATTTTATATAAATTCAAAATATTTTCATTTAAAATTTCAAATTTATTTTCTAAATTATTTAATTTTATACTTCTTTTAGCCATGTCAAATACTTCGCTTTGCACTTCCACTCCTATTACTTTTTTAAGTTCTGTTTTTGCACATAAAAGAGTAGGTATAATTCCTGTACCTGTCCCTAAATCAATTACCACAGAATTCTCTTTTATTTTTTTTGCAAAGTCTGATAACAATACACTATCAATTCCAAAGCAAAACCCTTCTACATTTTGAATTATTCTTAAATTATTTATTTCTAAATTATCTATTCTTTCATTTTCTTTTATCTTTATATCCACTTTTTTCTCCTTTTATTTCTTTATTGAATTTTGTATTTATTATTTGTTTTTAATTATTTATTTTTTTTATTTATCTTATTATTTATTTTTATTATTTCTTTTTATTATTTATTTTATTATTTATTTTATTATTTATTTTATTATTTATTTTTTTATTTATTTTATTATTTATTTTTATTATTTATTTTTTTATTTTTTTTTCTATTTATTATTATAATTCTAAAACTGTAAACCTTATAATCTTTTTTACATATTATATAACAAAAATTAATTTTTTTCAATTTTTATTTCCAGGAGGTATTTTAAGCTATGAAAAAATTTTTATCAGAAAAAAATACAAATAATAGAGGAGAAAAAACTCCTCCTCAAAAACCAAAAATAAATTTTAAATTATACAAAAATAATACTATTAACTCGTTAAATGATGTTGAATATTTTTTAAATAATTTTAGACATTTTTTAAAATATGTAAAACTATATAAATTATTGAAATAATTTTTATCCTTTATAAAATTATTTATTTTTATTTTTTTCTAGCATATATTTCATTAAATTCGTCATTTTCATTTCCTTCTATTAATATTTTTACTTTATTTACTTCTGTTAATTCTGTTAGTGTATTTACAATACTATTTATTAAATTATTCTTTTCGTTTTCATCTTCTTTATTATAATTTAAGAATTCTTTTGAAAAATCAATAACAACACAGTCATTATCCATATATGTTTTTAATAACTTTGTATTTTCTGGAATAATTTTTTTGGCTTTGTCACTTTTGGGTCCTTCAATTAATAAATTAATTAATTTTTCATATGGTGCATTTATTACTTCTTTTATATCTACTAATCTTGCTTCTGGTATTAATTCATTTTTATCTTTGCTTGGAAAATATAAACTTACTATTGTTTGCCTTAATTGTTCTTCTGATATTTCTTGCTCCGGGGTATATTCATTTACGATAGTTTCTTCATTTTGCTTTTTTTCTTTAAAATATTTAATTAAAAAATATCCTCCTATTAATACTATCAATAACATTATTATAAAAATAATTAAAATTTTTTTGTTTTTCATTTTTATTCCTCCTTAGTCCCTTGTTTAATAAATTTTATTATGTATTTGTCCACTTTAGAACTATTATTTTATTTTTTATAAAATTTCGATTTTCAACCAAATTTTATAATAATAAAGGTAATTTTTTCCATTTGACAAAACCGTGTTTTCCGTATACAATTAAGGTAATTATGGATAAAAAAATTATGTACAAAAAAGGAGATTTTGTCATGGAGAATTTATTACATGTTGGTTTAGATGTAGGTTCAACAACAGTTAAAATTATTGTTATGGATAATAATAAAAATACTATATATAGGGATTATAAAAGACATTTTTCAGATACTAAGAACACAGTTTGTAATGTTTTAGAAGATTTATTAAAAAGATATCCCTTAAATTCTTTTACACTTGCCCTTACTGGATCAGGTGCAATGTCTGCTGCTAGATTTTTAGGAGTTGAATTTATTCAAGAAGTAGTTTCTTGCAAACGCGCAGTGGAAAAATATATTCCTAAAACAGATGTAGTAATAGAACTAGGTGGAGAAGATGCAAAAATAATTTATTTTGACCAATCTATCGAACAACGTATGAATGGTACTTGTGCAGGTGGTACTGGTGCATTTTTAGATCAAATGGCTTCTTTATTACATACTGATACAGCTGGATTAAATGAATTAGCAAAAGGATATAAAACAATATATCCTATTGCTTCTCGTTGTCGGAGTATTTGCTAAAACAGATATACAACCTTTAATTAATGAAGGAGCAGCAAAAGAAGATATTGCAGCTTCAATTTTTCAAGCAGTTGTTAATCAAACTATAAGCGGATTAGCATGTGGTCGTCCAATCAGAGGTCATGTTGCATTTTTAGGTGGTCCTTTAAATTACTTATCAGAATTAAGAAAAAGATTTATAGAAACTTTACATTTAAAAAAGGATGAAATTATTGTACCCGAAGAAGCTCATCTTTTAGTCGCTAAAGGTGCCGCATTAGATTCATTTGATACTCAAGAAATTACAACTAATGAATTAGAACAAAAAATAGAAAACTTAAAAAATTCACATGATAATACAACACATCCACTAGATCCTTTATTTAAAAATAAAAAAGAATATGAAGATTTCAAAAAAAGACATGATAAAGACAAAGTAGAAAGAGCAGATTTAGAAACATATTCACGGAGATTGCTTTTTAGGAATTGATGCAGGTTCTACAACTACTAAAATTGTATTAATTGATAAAGAAGGAAAACTTTTATATTCTTTATACGGAAGTAATGAAGGAAATCCACTAAAAAGTGTTATGAATATGTTAAAAAAACTATATAAAATCTTACCTCCAAAAGCTATTTTAAGATATAGTGGTGTTACAGGATATGGTGAAAAATTAATTCAAACTGCTTTAAATGTAGATTTAAATGAAATAGAAACAATTGCTCACTATACAGCTGCCAAAACTTTTGAACCAGATGTTACAAGCATAGTAGATATTGGTGGGCAAGATATGAAATATATCAGAATGAAAAATGGCTCTATTGATAATATTATGCTAAATGAAGCTTGTTCTTCAGGATGCGGTTCTTTTATTGAAACATTTGCTAAAAGCCTAAATTTAGAAATATCAGAGTTTGTAAAAGAAGCTATCAACTCTAAAACTCCGGTTGATTTAGGTTCAAGATGTACCGTATTTATGAACTCTAAAATAAAACAAGCTCAAAAAGAAGGATATAGTGTTGGAGATATATCAAGTGGACTTTCATATTCTGTTATAAAAAATGCTATCCAAAAAGTTATGAAGGTAAGAGATGTAGAAACATTAGGAAACCACATTGTAGTTCAAGGAGGAACCTTCTATAATGATGCTGTATTAAGAGCTTTTGAGTTAATAGTTGGTAAAAACGTAATAAGACCAGATATCTCTGGACTTATGGGAGCTTACGGAATGGCACTTTTATCAAAAGAACAATATGAAGCAAATCTTGATATGGAATATGTATCTACAATTTTAAGAACTGAAGAAATTGACAAATTAGAAATAAAAGTTACTCATACTCGTTGTAATAATTGTGAAAATCACTGTAAATTAACTATAAATAAATTTAGTAATGGTCAAATTTACGTTTCAGGAAATCGTTGTGAAAAAGGCGCTGGAATTGTTACTAAAACTAAACCATTACCAAATCTAGTTCAATATAAATTTGATAGGATTTTTAATTATAAACCACTAGAAGAAAAAGATGCACCAAGAGGAACTATTGGAATACCTAGAGTTTTAAACATGTATGAAGACTATCCTTTCTGGTTTACATTTTTAACATCTTTAGGTTTTAGAGTTATCCTTTCAGAAAAAAGTACTCGTGCTACATATGAAAAAGGAATGGAATCAATGCCTTCTGAATCAGTATGTTATCCTGCTAAACTTTCACATGGACATATTGAAAGTTTGTTAGAAAAAGGAATAAAAACTATATTTTATCCTTGTATGCCATATTCAAGAAAAGAATATGAAAAAGCAGATAACCACTATAACTGCCCAATTGTAATATCATATTCAGAGGTATTAAAAAATAATGTAGAGGGATTAAAAAACCCCAGTGTTAAATTTTTAAATCCATTTTTACCTTTTGATAAGAAAAATCTAGTTAAAAAAATGCTAGAATTAGATGAATTTAAAACCTACAAATTTACTAAAAAGGAACTAAATGAAGCTGCAACTAAGGCAGAAGAAGAATATCAAAATTGTAAAAAAGATATAAGACAAAAAGGATTAGAAACAGTAAAATACATAGAAGAAAATAACTTAAAAGGAATTGTTTTAGCAGGAAGACCATATCACGTTGATCCAGAAATTAACCATGGAATAGATACATTAATTACTTCTTTAGGTTTATGCGTATTAACAGAAGATAGTGTATCAGACAAAACAGAAGCTAAAAGACCTATTCGTGTTGTTGACCAATGGGTTTATCACGCAAGATTATATGCTGCTGCTGATTTTGTCGGAAAACATGACAATTTAGAATTAGTACAACTAAATTCATTTGGTTGTGGTGTAGATGCAGTTACAACAGATCAAGTAGAAGAAATATTATCAAGCTTTAATAAAATGTATACATTAATAAAAATAGATGAAGTAAATAACTTAGGGGCTGTAAGAATTCGTATACGTTCATTACTTGCAAGTATGAAAAAAAGAGAAAAAGAAAAACAAGAAGAAAAATCAGATGGCGATTACGGAATAAAGAAAAAAATATTTACAAAAGAAATGAAAAAAGATTATACAATTCTTTTTCCACAAATGGCACCTATACATTTTGAATTATTAGAATCAGCTGTAAAATCTTCTGGATATAAAGTAGAACTATTAAGAAACTGTACTAGTAAAACAGTTGATACTGGTCTAAAATATGTAAATAATGATGCATGTTATCCTTCAATACTTGTTACTGGACAAATGATAGAAGCACTTCAATCTGGAAAATATGATGTAAATAAAACAGCACTAATTATGTCACAAACAGGTGGTGGATGTAGAGCAACAAACTATATTGGATTTATAAGAAAAGCTTTAAAAGATGCAGGTTTTGAAAATGTTCCTGTAATCTCTCTAAACTTTGTTGGAATGGAAAAAATGCCTGGATTTAAACTTACAATTCCATTAATAGACAAACTTTTAAAAACAGTTGTATATGCTGACTTATTACAAAAAATGTTAACTAAAAATAGAGCATATGAAAAAAATAAAGGCGAAACTCAAAAACTTTTTGATACATGGATGGAAAAATGTAAAAAACTTTTAATTAAGTCTACAAACAAAGAATTCAAACAAAGTATTTACGAAATTGTAAACGACTTTGAAAAAATAGAATTAGACTTATCTATTGAAAAACCTAAAGTAGGTATAGTTGGAGAAGTACTAATAAAATATCATCCTTTTGGAAATAACTTTGTAGCAGACCTTTTAGAAAAAGAAGGTGCTGAAGTTATACTTCCAGATTTCATGGGATTTGCTAAATTTATGGCTACACATAGAATAACTTTTAATAAATTATTAAACACTAATAAAACTTCTTCTAAAATAAGTAAAGCTGCAATTAAGATAATAGACATATTAGAAAAAGATGTAAAAATTGCTTTAGCAAGTTCTAAAAAAGGATATTTACCACCTTGTGATATTTGGCATTTAGAAGATAAAGTAAAAGACATATTATCAATAGGTAATCAAACAGGTGAAGGTTGGTTTTTAACTGCTGAAATGATTGAATATATAGAAAATAATATTCCAAATATTGTATGTGTTCAACCTTTTGCTTGTCTTCCAAATCATGTTGTTGGAAAAGGTGTTATAAAAACAATTAGAGAAAAATATCCAGAAGCCAATATTTCACCAGTAGATTATGATCCTGGAGCAAGCGAAGCTAATCAAACTAATAGAATTAAACTTTTAATGGCTGTTGCAAAAGATAATTTAAAAGCAAAACAAAATCGTAAAAAGGCAATTGATATAGAAAACCAAGAGGAAATTTCAAATAATTCAAATGAACAACAAGAAATAAAAAATAAACTTTAAAGTTTATTTTTTATTTCTTTTTTATGATTTATTATAATTATTTTTTTATTATTATTTTTTATTATTTATTTTTATTTATTTATTTTTATTATTTATTTTTATTATTTATTTTTATTTATTTATTTTTATTATTTATTTTTAATTATTTATTTTTAATTATTTATTTTTATTATTTATTTTTATTTATTTATTTTTATTATTTATTTTTATTTATTTATTTTTATTATTTATTTTTATTATTTATTTTTTATTACTTATTTTTATTATTTATTTTTTATTACTTATTTTTATTATTTATTTTTAATTATTTATTTTTTATTATTTATTTTTATTATTTATTTTTTATTATTTATTTTTTATTATTTATTTTATTAAATAATGAACTCTCTCTTCTTCAAAAAATTTCTTGTCTCGTTATAACCTATCCAATATAACTCATCAATTTTTTTCATATCTAATAATCCAATTTTATTTGACTTAATTATTATAGAAGAATCACTTCCCTCCATCTCATAATTAAACAATTCTCTACTAATTAAACCTAATGAACGACTAATTACTTCTATTATATTTTTACAACAACTTGTATCCATATTTTCTTCTTCAAAAACTACATTTATAATCTCATCAGCCCCTAAAGCTTTTAATTCTTTCCATGGCACATTTTCTCTTATTCCGCCATCTAATAATTTAGTATTTTTATATTTACAAGGTGAAAAAACACCGAGGATAACTGCAACTTGCTCTTACCGCCTTTGCTATTTCTATATCATTTACAAATTTTACATCATCTACAAAATCTTTTCTATAATTGCACGACGTAAAACATATAACATTTCCTTTGCACATATCTACACTAGGAATTGCAAGTGGCATTTTTATATCTGATATATTATATATTTCTTTTTTACTACACATTTTATCTATTAAATTTTCTATTGCTTTTCCGCTATTTAAACCATCTATTACAATACTACCTGTAAAAATTAAACCTAAAATTAGTTTTATAATATTTATAAAATCTACATATTTAATTTTTTTACAATACTTTTTAAATATTACATATATCTGATCTGCTGAAAATCCAGCTGCATATAAACTAGCTACAATACTCCCTGACGAAGTCCCTCCAATTAGATCAATTTTTATATTATTTTCTTCTAAACATTTTAAAACTCCTATATGAGCTGCACCTTTTACACCACCACCAGCTAAGCATAATCCAAGTTTCATACCTAAAATCTTCCTTTCATAAAATTTTTTTACTTTATTACTATAAATTATGTAACTTAATCTTTAAACGTGCTTTAGTTGATAGATTATTATTTTTATGCTATATTATTAATATGAAAGGACATTAGAAAATGAAAAAAAATTATTATGAAATTTTACAAGTAGATAAAAATGCTTCACCAGAAATTATTGAAAAAGTTTACAAAACATTAGCTAAACAATATCATCCAGACTTACAATCCGAAGAAAACAAAAAAAATTCGGAAGAAATTTTTAAAAAAATAAATGAAGCATATGAAACATTGTCAGATCCTTCAAAAAAAGCTATATATGATAAAAATATAGAAAATCAGTATATTACTATTAATGAATATAATAAAATTTATAATCAAAATATACTTTTAAAAAAAGAATTAGATAATGTTAAAAACTATTATACAACTTATTTAAATAACCTCCAAACAAATTATAATAATTATCAAAATAATTTAAATTATTCTTATCAATCTAAGCCAGAACCAGCTTATGATAAAATTAATCCTTCTAAAAGAAAAATATACTATAGAAGAGATACTGAAAATTTTGATAATTCTCAAACTACAAATGAATTTGGTTTTAAGAATAAAATAATAAATATATTCAAAAATATACTTTCAATTATTTTGGTTATTATTATTTTGTACTTGTTGCTACAAATTCCATTTATTAAAAATTTAGTTAATAATAATCCGATTATTCAATCTATTATTAAAATCTTTAGTTCACTTTTTTCAAACTAAAAAATCTACTTATATTTAAGTAGATTTTTTATTAAATTATAAATTTTCAATTTCTTCTTTTGAAAGATTTGTAACTTTCATTATGAACTCTACAGTAATATTGTCTTGTTTTTTCAAGTTTTTAGCTATTTCTATAATACCTTCCTTTATACCTTCTTTTCTGCCTTCTATTATTCCTTCTTTTTTTCCTTCTTTTTTTCCTTCTTTTATTCCTTCTTTCCTTCCTTCTTCTATTCCCTGTTTTTTTCCTTCTCTTTTTCCCTCTATGATTCCTTCTCTTCGCCCTTCTTCTTTACCTTCCTTTATAGCCATCCTTTTTAAATATGCTTGGTCTAATCTTAAATTTTCTTGCCAATCTGCCAATCTTTGCATTATTTCATCTTGACTTATTTCTTCTAATTTATCTTTTGCTTTTTTTACACCTTCGTTTTGTTCCATTATCTTTACCACCTCTTTCGACTCTGGATCTTCTAAAAAATACAACCAATCTAGTAAATCATCTTTTTTATTTGTATTTCTTTTATATATCTTTGGTAATTCGATTATATCTATTTCTAAATAATCTGTCAATATTGTTTTTCGTCCTTTTACTTCTATTAACTGCCATTTGCTTAAGTATTCTAATTCTTCTAATCCTTTTATTTCAAATCCTGCTATTAGTATAACTATTGTTCTTTTTAATGTACTATAATCTTCTTTTTTATGTATATCTCGTGAATAAATCCTTCCCCAATAATATAAAATTCGTTGAATTATATCTTCTCTTGTGGCTAATTGCATTTCAATATTGCATAATTCTTTTTGATCAATTTCTACTATAACATCTAAAATACCCATTTTGTCATTTGGTCTCATTCTTCTTAATATTGGATTTTTACTTAAGTCAACTTTTGTTATCTTTTCTTTCAAAATAGCCTTTAAAAATTCTTTTGTTATTTCTTCACTTCCTACCTCTCCAAACAATACTTGAAAAGTCACATCCATTTTGGGTGATAGTAATTTTTTTTCTTTTGCATAAATATCTTGCTCTACATTTTTTTGTAACATCTTTAACCTTCTTCCTTAATAGATTTCTTATATATATTTTAAGAAAGAATTTTAAATATAAATATTTATATTTTATTAACTTTATATATACAATCTTAATTTGGAAAAATATTAGAAATAAATATTATTATACTTAGATAAATTTAATTAAAAAGAAAATGGAAATAAAAGAGACTTTTTTAAAATTTAGTAAAAACTTAACTTAAAATTCGCGTTTTAAATAATAATAATTAAATATTTAAGATTTAAAATTTTAGAAAAAAATATATATAAGATATAAAAATAATATATAAAAGTATTTTTAATTTAGTTTTAAAAATACTTTAAATCTTATTTTATAAATACTAACATATTTTACAATATTTTGCAAGAAAAATCGTTTTACATTTTTCGACTTTTCTTGCATGTAAATAACAAATTAAATCTATATTACTAAAAAATATTTTTAAAAATCTTATCTTGTTTTTTCTTTATATATTTACTAATCCCAAACACTATAGCTCCAAAAAGCACTACAAGTACAATAATAGACACAGTTAAATTTAAATTAAAATTCTGAAAAACACTTGTCAAATATAAAAGTAGTAAAATAATTGTTATCATTAAAATATACTGAAAAATTTTATTACTATTTTGTTTAACTAGTTGATACTCTGTATTCCAATTTAAATTAGGTCTTCTCAAATCTACTAAAACCATTAATAAACTATTTATAATATTAATAAAAATAGAAATTATAAATATTGCAATTGCCCATGTAACCTTAATTTTATTTATAAGAACAGTTAATACAGTTATTATAAAAATAGAAATAACTATATTTAAAATTATTTGTGGTATAGCTTTATACCACACTTGCTTATACAAATCTATTGGTACATATTTCATAAATATCGCATTTTTTCCATCACGTGATATAGATGTTATAGAAATGTTTGAAATTGAAAATATTACTTGTAATAAACACAAAATCATTGTAATAATTTGTATATCTACAATTGATTCTCCTAAATTTTGTGCAAACTCTTCATTAGATAACACTTGATTTACATTTGGAATAAGTATAATGCTCAATATAACAATACAAATTAACCAAACAAAAACTGGCCATATACATTGTAATAAAAATGCTACATTTCTGTATAAATTTTTAAATTCTTTAGAAATATAAATCTTCCATAATTTATTATTTGCATTAATTTTATTTTCTTTTATTTTTTTATGCTTCTTTTTAATAAAATAATTAGTTCCTTTTAATATATTTTTTAAATATGTAATTTTTCCTGTAAAAATAAATAAAATAAGTATAATTAAAGTAATAAAAATTAATTCTAAAATATTATAAAAACCATCTAAATTGCTTGCATTTGATAATGCTCCAACTGACAGTTTTGAAGGTATTAAATACTTATTTAAACCTTCCATTCTTTCATTTACATAACTTGTTATTTGTTCTTGTGTTTCTAAATTTAAATTTTCGTCATATTGTAAATTTTGAACTGAAAGTGACTCTATAACAAACATTATAATTAACAATGCAGCTGAAACTACTACTTGAAAAGTTTCTTTTCTTTTTATAAACCTAGTTAACTTCATAAAAAACATCATAATTATACTTACAAAGCTTGAAATTAAAATAGGTACAAAAATTAATACTAAAATTAAATATAAATAATAAATTATACTAACATTTGTAATAATTCCATATAAAATAAACGGAATAAAAGCAAATAAAAGTTCCGTCACATATACAATGCATAATAAATTACCAAGTTTTGCTAATAACAATTCAACCGGTTTTATTGGAAAATGTAATAGCTTTTCCATATCTTTAGAATAATAAAATACATTTGTACACATTAAAATAACTTGAAAAGTCATCATAAAAGTCAAAATTAGGAAATAGACATTTAAAAATATAGTAGGTTGATTAACTTTTTGCAAAAAATTTATAATGTAATAACTAATATATGACATAACCCCACATAAAATTATCATCATCCATACAAAAGGAGACCTTTTATTTATCTTTCCTGTTTCTGGATTAATTATATAAGGATTTTGATATGAATCCTTTAACATTATTTTAGTTAAGTTAATTATTTTACTAAATTCCTTTTTAATCATTTTTTGTAATCTCCATAAATAAATCTTCTAATGAGGCATTTTGTTTTAATTCATTTCTCATATCTTCTAAAGTTCCAACAAAAATTAAATTACCCTCATCTATTATCCCAATTCTATCACATAATTTTTCTGCAACTTCTAATATATGTGTTGAAAAGAAAACAGTATTTCCTTGTTTTGCATGTTCCCTCATAAGATTTTTTAAATCATATGAAGATTTTGGATCTAAACCTGTTATTGGTTCGTCTAATATCCAATTTTTAGGATTATGCAAAAGAACTCCTATTATTACTATTTTTTGCCTCATTCCATGAGAATAACTTTGTATTTTATCATTTAATACTTCTTCCATTTCAAATTCTTTAGCTAGCTTTTTTATTCTATCTAGTTTTTCTTCTTTTGGAACATCATAAATATTTGCAATAAAATTTAAATATTCTATACCTTTTAATTTTAAAAATATATCTGGATCATCTGGAACTAAACCTATATTTTTTTTAGCTTTTGTTGGTTCTTTCGTTATACTTGTTCCATCAATATAAATATCTCCTTCATCTATTTCTAAAATTCCTGTCATCATTTTTATAGTTGTAGTTTTCCCAGCTCCATTTGGACCTAAAAATCCAAATATTTCTCCATCTTTAATTTCTAAATTTAAGTTTTTTATAACTTTTTCATGCCCTTTATATGCTTTTGAAACATTTTCTAATTTTATCATTTTTTTGCTCCTTTTTATATGATACAAGGGAAGATTTATAACTTCCCTTGTTAATTAATTTATGCTAAATGACATTACAAAATCTGTGCCTTCTTTTAATTGCATTATTATAGTTACATTTTTTACATCTTGATATATACCTTGTTCATCTGATATTTTAATTTCGTATATATAGTTTTCTCCTTCTTTAGAGAAACTTTCGTATTCTATTTTATTTTTTTCAAAGAAATTTGATTTTACATATTCTTCGAAACTTTCTTGGGTTTGGTAACTATTTGCTTTGAATGAGTCTGCAAGACAGCTATATGCATATTTGTAGTCTTTCATGTTTATTGATGATATGAATTTTTCTATATTCATTCCTACTTTTACTTGTTCATTTCCATTTTCATATTTTTCTAGGAATTGTGGTAGGTTTATTGTGTAGGTGTCTAGGATTACGGTGTAGTCCATTACTCCATTTATGTTGAATATATAATAATTACCATATGTATCTATACAAATATATTGTTTTTTATCACTTTCTTGATTGATTTGATATTTACTTAATCCATTTTGCGAGGTTTGATTAAAATATTCTTCATATTCTTCTAATGTTGCAAATTCAGTATACTTTTTTCTTAAAGACTTGCACATTGATTCTAAATAAGTCCTATTTTCCTCAACATATATTTTATATTGTTCGACACTACCAAATCTTTTTTCTCTATACTCCTGATCTATTAATTCATATGCATCATCTGGATTAAGCAATGCATTTTCAATATAATCTTGAAAATATTCATCTACTATTTCATCATCTTCCAAGTATTTATATGATATAACATTATAATCATTCATCTGTATTGTTTCTTCTTCTTTTTGATTAGTTTCAATTGTTTCATTTATCTTGGTATTAAAATATTTTGAATCTGAAGGTATAATAGCAAATGCATTATTCTTTGAATCCATATTCACTACAAAATATACTTCTTCTTCAACTAAGCTTCCTTTGACATAATAAATAGAGTAATTCACACCTGTAATTACATATACAAGTTTGGTTTTATATTTATCAATATTTGTATATTTAGGAATTGATTCAAGAGCATTTTCTTCTTTTATACCATTGTCCTCTATATATTGATCAGCTAATAGATTGTAAACAGCTTTATTATTATTTTCATTTACATATTGTAAATACTTATCTATACATCCATCAATTGTAAAAAAAGTAGCTTCTGTTTTTAATTCTTCTGGCTTCAATCCATTTGTAACTAATCCTGGATTATTAAGGAAATCAATATAAGATTGCTCTTGTAATTCTAATTCTTTATTTTCTTTGCTATTATTTTTACTATATACTAGTATTACAATAGTTGCAATAATTAGAATGCACAAAATAATCATCATGGTTATTACTAATTTTTTATATTTCAATTTTTTCTCCTCCTATATTAAATATCTGGGTGAAAGTATCCATATATTGAAGATGAAGTTAATGGATAGTAATCTTCCGCTACTTTACTTTCCATCCAATTATTACTTCCAGTATTTCCTTCAACCGTATATACATTTATTCCATCTGTTGAAACAACTATTCCTGTATGATATGAATGTACCCCATTATCTTGTGTAAAGAAAATTATATCACCTGATTGAGGCGTATAATTAGTAGTCCTTGCATCAATAAACTCTCCTCTATTTCTTAAATTCTCAACTTCAGTAGTACAACCAAAATACACTTCTTTTAATATATTTGGAATTAATCCACATTGATCGTAGCAATAACTTACAAACATTGCACACCAATCAGCTCTTTTAAAAGACTGCCCGGTAGTAGATGTATAACTTGTAAATCTAGAATGACCTTCTCCGACAAATTGTAAAGCAAAGTTTGCTATATTATTTGAACCATTTGTTAATTCTTCACCATTGCTCGCAATGTAAATTCCTTCTTCAAATAATTTCCATGTATTTTCTTGCCTCGTAGGAAATTCACCACTAGAAAAATAATGTGCATGTGTGGTTGTTGTTATTACATTTTGTCTAAATCCTTCATGATCTCCTTTTTCATAATATGTTTTGTATGCACTTTGAAGCTCTCCAAACTCACCAGCATTACCATATTGATATGCAACTGAAGCCAATGCATCTAATTGATTACTTTTTAGGGATATTCCATCGTCTTTGGTCATTGTATTTATTCTACTTCTCATATTCTGGATTTCTTTTAGCATGATTCTGTCTATAATCTCAACATCCACATAAACATCTTTTCCTGCTTTAAAATCTTCTACAAGACTTTTTAAATCTATACCTTCTTCTTTAAAATAGCTTTCATTATTATATGTATCTGATTTATACGCATATACCATAACTCCATATGAAAAATTTAAACATTCATCATAACTTGTATAATACATCTTATATTTTTTTCCGTCTTCTGATATATAATTGCTAACATTTGAATATGAAACACTGCCAGTTCCTCTTTGATATAACCATAATGAGGTATTTTCATAGCTTTTTATAAATTCTATAAGTGCACTTCCTGATAACATATTAACGCTTGCAAAATTATTCGGATCGAAAATTGAAAAATCATATTCTGTAACTCCATAACTTTCATCAGTTGCTTTATATAATAAATATTTCATCAAATCAACCATTTCCTTAGTACTATCGTTTCTTTCTAATATTTCAAACAGCCAGCCTGGTGCACTTAAAATATTTCCTTGATTTTTTAAATATTTATTATTATTAAATAGAGTTACAAAATTTTCACCATTTTTTCCTTCTTTGTCAGTTTTCTCCGTTATAGTTGCTGGAGATGATGTATATTTGCTTGTTTCTGTTGTATTAGTTACTGTCTTAAGTAAATTATTTATTTTCTCATAATATTTAGATTCTATACTATTTACTGTTGAATCACCTATAGATTCTATATCGTATTTTTCGTTTAACTCTGTTTCAATAACTCCTTTTACAGTATCAACTGCTCCTATTTTATCTTCGTTGTCAGTTGCATCTACTTCTTCATCATTGTCATATTCTAGTCTTTCTACTCCATCTGGAACTTGAGTATCTTTTTTTGTTCCATCAAACTGATACTCTCTTTTATAGTCCACTATCCATACATTAGCTCTAGTAAGCTGTACATCTAAAGTGTTTGTTCTTGTTATCTCTGTAAATGTTGCTTTATATTTATCTTCTAAAAAAGATCCTTCTATCTCCATTGATTTTGAATAACTTTGCTCTTCATCTTTACCTTTTTCCTTATACTTTGTTGTAACATTTACTGAAGTTTTAACATCCAAATTTTTTTCATATGTATAAACTTCTTCTTTTGTATCTATTCTTAAATTATCATGTACAGTTATTTCTATATCACTACCATATACTAAATCTGCTAATGCTAATACAAATTCTTTATCATTTCCTACAACTAACAAGGCCCATAAAAATTCAAATGGTATAGTATAACCTTCGGTCATGTTTTGATAAGGAATATCTTGTGGCGTCATATTATAATAAGTTTGGTCTTTATCTTCTAATTCGGGATCCTCATAATCTTCAATATTTTGCGTTTCAGTCCAAGTAGCTACTTTTACATATGCTTCTGTTGTAGTATCTTCGCTATTACTATTATTATCATCATCTGATACTGCTATACTAAAATTCCCAAAACCACCTGTCCCATTTCCTTGACCATTACTGTATTTAAAACTTAAAGGATCTATTGATTTTTCATCTTTGTTAATTTCAAAATGTAAGTGTACTCCCTGTGAATCGCCAGTATTTCCTGAAATAGCTATAAGCTGACCTTTTTGTACCTTTTCCCCTTCTGCAATCTTTAAAGAAGAATTATGCATATACTCAGAAGTAAAACCATTTCCATGATCTATTACTACCCACCAACCTGCAGAATTACTCCATCTTGCATATTTTACAGTTCCTTCTTCACAAGCATATACTGGATTTCCTATTTCATCATCTCCTGTATATGTTTTTATATCTATACCATTATGAAATCCACCTTCTCTATTCCCATAAGCAGATGTTATATCCGTAAAGTCTGTTGGCCAAAATAATTCATCAGTAGAAATATTCGTATCATTGTTAGAAGTATTATTATTTGACTCGTCACTTTGATCATCTGCAGGTTTTGCTACAGTTTTTGTTTCTATAGTAAAATGACTAAGTGCATTTTCTCTTGCTTGCTCGCTTCCTGTACTATTATAATCATCTATGTATGACTGAAAAGTTTCTGGGTCAGCATATGTCATATTCTTTTTATTTCCACTAGAATCAGCTCTAATAAATTTAACAACACCTTGTAAATTGTCTGCATCCATGTTTTCCCAATCGATCTCTTTTGTTGTATCTGGCCTTGTATCCGGATATTGAGTTACTAATTGAGCATTCATTAGTTTTTGGAGCTGTTCTGGTGAATCTAAATATTGTTTTATATTACTTCCATTTTCTATTAGCTCGTCCCATACTTCTTGTGCAGTCATTCCAGTCAAAATTGACCCATCTGTATTTATATTAACATTATTTGTATAGTTGCTTGCACCAAATGGCGTATTTGACCAATCATCTTCTTTTTTTGTTCCTGTATCAAGAGTAATTATATACTCCATACCTGCAAAAACAACTATCACACCAACAACAATTAAAATCCAAGGAAGCATTGGCAATATTGCTGCTTTCATTGTGTTACCTATTACTCTAACTATTTTTTTGAAATTATCACCCATTACTACCTCCTTTTAGATTTTTATATACTTACTATGAATTTAGTTGTACTATATGAATCTTTTGATTCTGTATTTATATATTCTTCATTATTTAATACTACATCTGAAAACACTAATGCTTCTATATTTTTTGTTGTAGAAAATCTACTATAAAATTTAATATCTATTACTTTTTTTTCTTTAACTCCTATTGTCAATTGCTGACGAGTTAATTCTGTATTATAAGCAGAATATTTTAACTCGTTTTCATCTTGAAGATATATAGTCTCTGGGTTTAGCATTCTATCTAACAATATTTCATTTTCAGAATTATTTTCTATTTCTATTTCATAAATTTCATTTTCCATGAAAGTATTTTTTGTCTTTACAGTGATTTTTATATTATCATTTGTTCTTGATCTATTTATTTCTTCTTTTCCAATATACCCATTAATATTTAATTTGTATTCTCCATTATCTAATCTTTCTATTGTAATATAATCTTGTTTTACATTCTCATTATTTGTTTTTCCAGTTGCTAACATATCTTCTTTAATTGTTACTCTATATGTGTTTGCTGTTAGGACTTCAATTTTTATAGATTTATTACTTCCATCAAATAATTTTGAATAATAATTATTCTTAAAAGAATCTATATTGGAATATAATTGTTCTTTGCAATCATCTGTAAGCATATTATATGCTTCTTCTAAGTTTTGCTCATTGCATTTCCTAAAAAATTCATCAATTAATCCTGTATTTCTTTCTAATGTTGTAGAATTAATATTTGAACCAGATATTATAGATTGATCATCTTGAATATATACTGAATTAAGATTATCATTTATATAATTTTCATAACTATTACTTGAAACTACATTATTGTTATTATTTTCTATAATATTTGATCTTTTAGCAAAATAATTTAATACTTGAATTATTGCAATTATTAAGGCTATAACTAGTATAACTTGCCATATAGCCTTTTTATTTTGATTATAAAATCTTATTAATCTATACATAATTATAGCCCCCTATTTATCTTTTATATCTACTATGGTTAAATTGGTTTATTTTTTCAAATGTATCTTGTGTTAGCTGTTCTGCCTTATCTTCTCCATATTTTGCTCCAAATTGCTTTTTAAAGGTTTTTGCCCACTCTTCTCTATCTTTATCTTTCATGGTTTCTACGTCTCCTACCCTTTTTGCTAATCTCGCAGTAGCTGCTGCTTCTTCATAATTTTTTACTGTATTACTTTGAACAAGTTGTTGTGCTGCCATTATATCATCTACATCATCAATACCATAATCGTATAACTGAGCTACAGCCCCATGATCTGATAACATATCACTAACTGCTTTATCATCATAATTATATTTTTCCATTAGTTTTCTTCTTAAATCTACACTTTTTAATATTTCTTTTTTCTCCTTCTCTTTTTGCATGAAACTATATTCTTCTTCACCATAATATCCTTTCTTTAGTGCATCTATAGTACCTGGTGTTGCCAATGCCCCATAAGCTTTTCCTGGCAATTCTTTTCCTAAAGTATATCCTGCAGCTGCTCCTGCTGCCATATTACTTGCTATTTTAGATGGGTCACCTGTTACTAATGATGCAATTCCTACTGCTGTAGCTGCTGCTGCACCACCTAATATTCCTGTTGAGAATTTACCTGCTCTTTTTAAATAGCCTTTAACTCCGCCCTTACTTTTAAATCTTTTTTGTCTTGCTGCTGCACTATTTAAAGCAGAAGCTCTAATTGCTCTTCTAAGTCTTTCTTTTCTTGGTACCCTTGGTCTAAATGGTGTAAATACAGGCTGTCTTACAGGGGCTATTCGGTTACTTCCTGTTGTACCATTTCCTGCATCTCCGTTTCCTGCATCTCCGTTTCCTGCATCTCCGCCTTCTGCATTTTCATTTCCTGCATTTCCATTTCCTGCATTTCCATTTCCTGCATCTCCACTTCCTGCAGCTCCACTTCCAATTGTTCTAATGTTCGTACTTCCTAACACATCATTTGCACTTTCTCCAAATGCTCCAAATTCATCAAAATTATCTTTTTGTCTTATTTCCTTTTCTTTGCTAGAATCTTCTTTTTTATCATCTGAAGATTTACCTTTAAATAAATTTGACAATGTTTTTACACCTGATACTGCCAATGCTGCACCTGCTGCTCCTCCAAGAGCTCCTGGTGTTGAAGCTTTTTCAAATCCAAAGAATCTTCTAAGTAATTTTTCTGCTGGAACCATAAATCCAAATGCTACTATTACATATAGAATATTTTTTGCAGCTAATTCCATAGCAGAACCAATCAGTACTGTATATAAAATTAAGTGCATTGGTTGTAACAATAAATTAAATAAATATTCTTTTAGCCAAGTATTAAAAGCTTGAGCTTGTCCGTCATTCATTTTATCTATTGGATAGGTTAGTGCTATTAGAGGCGAAATCATTGTTAAAAACGCCATATAAATTAATCTTTTTAAATATATAAACATAAAATAAAGTGTAAAACAAACTAATGCTAGATACGCTATACCCCATCCATATTTAGCAGCTGTATCTGTACCTCCTTCTCTTTTAACAATATTTCCATTCTCGTCTTTTTCAGTATATGTCACAATATCATTTATCTGATAATTAAATCTAGCTTGTGACATAGCATTAGTAATAATCCAATTTACAATATTACCATTTCCCAAAATGCCTGTTTCAGCATAATAGTTGTCAACTGAATCATTCAGATCATGTATTGCTTCCCATATTTTTTGATCTTCTATTTTTTTTATTTCCAAAATAGAACTAGAAATAGAATTTTGAATAATTTCATTTTTTTCTTCATCCGTTTTTCCTTCTAAACTTGCTGGATCAATATATGTTCCTAACATTGAAGCAAAACTTTTTGTTATTTGTTCTACAATAGAAATTGAAAAAGCCATTATATAATGTAAGAAAAATAATATACAGAGTGCAATTACCCAATCCCTTAACATCTGTTTGTATTTTGCCTTGTCGCTAGCTACACTAGAAAGTAATATTCTTATTCCTACATATAATAATACTATCATTAATCCAACTAAAGTTACGTTTCTTAAAGAAGTATACCAACTTGAAATTACTTCTCTTAAATCTTGTGCAATGGTATTCGTCTGGTTTCCATTTTCATCTGGAATAGTCGGTATTTGGAAATCCGAACTATCATGTGGGTTTACAAAATTAATATCCAACATAGCTATTTGGTTTGTAAAGATTTCTTGGGGAGAAATCTTTATCTGTGGTAACACTACTATTGACCCTGGAAGCATACTTGATGAAACTGTTTTAACAACTATTCCAACTACAGCTCCCCATTTTATAGCTGACATTATAGCATGAAAAACTAGAGCTGCCGTCACTCCTGCGGCTCCAGCAGTGACTACAGATAAAATAATTACACCAGCTATCACAACAATTGCAGCCGCCCAGGCCAAAACTGTAGACCAAAATCCCGCTCCACGATCTACAGTAACAAAAGCATCTCCTAATCCTAACACATTATTTTGTAAAAAACCTATTATTGTATCTCCTAATCCTACTATAAAATTCATTATCGGATCAAATAAGTTACCTGCTATATCTGTTATCCAATCAGCATGCACAGGTCTTGCACACACAAAACTAATCATAATAATCCCAAGAATTACAATTAGCATCTTTTGCCACAATCTTCTATTCGTAAAAAACTTCATAAGCTCCTCCCTCTTTTACTTCTACCTTTTTTCTTCTCTCTTAGCTAATTTGTTCAAGTTCGTTTCAACAAATTCAAACTCTTTTTTCGTTGGCATTATTTTTAATATAGCTGTATCTGGTCCCACTTTTAATAACCCTTCACCTTTTTGACATGTAACCAAAAATCCAGCTTCTCCTTCTGATAATTTAAATACTTCTTTTAAGTATTGAATTTCAGATTTATCTTGTGCTAAAAATAGCTTTGTATCAGATGATGTTAAAACAGCTTGAGCTTCTGGTTTTTCATAAAAGTCTTGGAATCTTTGAGATATAATTGCAAGTGATACATTTCTCTTTCTTGCACGTCTAGCCATTTTATTTAAAAAGTCTACGGCTTCTGGGTATGGAAGTAACATCCAAGCTTCGTCTACTAAAACTCTTTTCTTAGTTGCTTTTTTTCTATCTTCACTATTTTTCTTAACAAATTTTTCCCAAATCCAAGAAAGTAATATTTGTTGTGCTAAAGGTCTTGCAAATCTTTCTTCTAGTTGAGATATATCTAAGTTAATAAATGGTGCTCCTTCTAATAATTCAAATGTAGATTGTCCATCAAAATAAGCCATTTGTCCATCATATTCTCTTATGTATTGTTTCATAACTTTTAATAGGTAACTATAATGATATTGATAATCTTTATTTGTATTATTTTTTGCTTTTTCTTGAATTCTTTTATACCAACTTCCTATTGTTGGCATATCCTTTTTTTCTCTTGCTAATAAATTGTCATTATTTACTCCCATCTTTGAAGCTTTATATAGACTATTTGGATTGCTGTTTATCCCTAAGCTTGCATATTCTTCTGCTACTGCTTCTGCAATTATTTGCTTTGTAAGCTCATTTACTTCTTCACTTCTTGTACTACCTTTTGCCATTGTTAAAAGAGCTTGTGTTACGTCTTCTACTTTATTTTCTATATTTAAGACGTCTCTTTCTCTTCCTGTTATTTCGTCTTTTGTTCTTTCAACTTCTATGTCAAATAAGTTAATTATTGTTTTTGAATTAGGACTTATTATAACATTTATTCCACCTAAACTTTCTGCAACTATCGTATATTCACCTTCTGCATCTAATGCTAAACTTTCTATTCCCATAAGTACAGAAGATCTTGATACTAGTGTTTTCATCGTAACAGATTTACCAGCACCTGATTTTGCAAATATAACCATGTTATAATTTGTAAGTGATGAATGGAAATTATCAAATAATATAGGTGTTCCTGTTTGTTTGTTAAATCCTAGGGGAACTCCTGTTGGATGTCCTACTTCTGAAGTTGTAAATGGAAATACTGTTCCCATTGAATTTCTATCAAATGTATGTACTTTTTGTATTTTATCTTCCATTAATGGTAAGTTTGATTTAAATGCTTCTTCTTGCATTCCCCATGCTGTTTTTATTCCTACTAATGTTTTTGACATTTCTGTTGCTAATAATTTTGTATATCTATCTAAGTCTTCTAAATTATATGTATACAATGTAGATATTATTGAAGCTTCATATAGTTTGTTAAATCCTGCTGCTATTTCATCTCTTAATTGTTCTGCTTCTAATCTTTTTTGAGATATTGTACTTTCTCTGTTTATATTTCCTTTGTCCATTGCTACAATTCTTTCTGTTTCTAGTTCATTTATTACTCTATTTAATTCATTTTGAGATCTATCTTCTTTTATGGGGTTTATATATATTGAAGTATTTAAATCTCCAAAAAGGTATAAATCCCTAAACAATTCTGGGAAAGTACACATTCTAGGTAATGTTGAAACAAAAAAGCTTCTTGCATATCTCTTTGTATTTGATATTATTTCTAAGTGATCTATATTTCTTACGTCTATTCCTGATGGTGCTATTAAATCTTTGATTGTTTTCTTTCTTAACAGTGTATTATTTTCTTCTACTACTGTTCTTTCTTGTTCTATTTCTTTTTTAGTTTTTCTTTTCATTAGCTTTTCTGCCCCCTCTCTTCTTGGTTATACTCTTTTGTGCATCTTCTTTTAATTCTTTGCCTAATATTCTTTCATTTTCTTCTAATATCATTTTTGCCATTTGATCTATTAAATCTTCTTTTTCCTTTTCTTTTTCTTCTATTTCTCTTTCTTTTTGTCTTTTTTCTGATACTTCAATTAGGGCTTCATTTGCTCTTTTTAGTGCTTCTTCTTCTATATATTTATCTAATTCTTTCATCCTTTTATCTAGTACATCTGGTGCTGTTGAGTATAGTTCGTCATATCCTGCTTTTAGAGCTTTTCTTAAATCATATACCTCTGCATCATCTCTGTTATATGAAAGATATAGTAATTCTGATAATTCGTAGCTGTCTAGAATTTTACTATTAATGCTACAAACACTTAATGAGTTTATTAATGATTGTGCTCTTGTATATAATTCATTAAATGCCATATTTTTTATTTCTTCTTCATCATATTTGCTTCTTGCATCATCTTCTGGTGTGTATGCTATTACTATGTAATAGTGTCTTCTTAAAATATTTCTATTCATATTCATTCTTTCTGTGTTATTTATTATATCTACACCATATTCATAAAGGTTTTGTAATCTTAATATTTCAAATTCTTGATCTTGTATTTGTTCTTTTGTATATCTTTCATCTCTTGACATACTTCTATATTCCATTTGTTTTCTAACTAAGTTATCTCTTATTTTATTTACTCTTTCTTTGTATGTTGCTATACTACTTCCTAAATTTACGGGTCTTGTTTGAATATATATTTGTATAGGGTATCTTAATGTATTTAAAAATTGTAAAAATCCTTGTTCTACACTATTTTTTTCTATTCCTGACATTAAGTCATAGTTTATACCTTGGCTTTCTATAACCATTATGTATTTATTTTGTTTTTTTCTATAAATCATATTGTCATCTATTTTATCAAATTCCATAAAGGATTTTACACTTTGTTTATTGTATATAGGTGCTTCACTTGGTTGCTCTGAACTTACTTTTTTATCTTTCTTTTTGTCCTTTTTTCCATCTCTTAGTTTTATGCCTATTAGAACAAATAGCAAAATAAAAAATATAACTAAAAAAGCTATTAATAAATATGTTAACATATCTGATATTTGATTACTACTCATCTTTTGTATCCTCCTCTTTTAAAACATATATTTTATTTCTGTTTTTTCTAAATTTAAACCATCTTTTTATTATATCGTCTATGTTTTCTCCTCCTGTTTTTTGGGTTATTTCAAATTTCTTTGTATCTGGTACTTTAAATGTTCCTATCGCAAAACCTATTGCACCAAATATAACATCTATTATTATTCCTACCATTTGCATTCCAATTAAATTAAATATAAAATAAAATATTAGTCCAATAAGTATTCCTACAACTGTATACATAAGTGCTTTTGTAGAAAAGATATATAGTATTCTACTCTCTCCTTTATAGTTTCTAGGTATTTGATATGTATTCATAAAACCCTCCTCATACAAATATTATCATACTATTATATATTATATCATAAAATGTTATTATTTGTAATATTTATTCGTATTTTTTTGCATTTTAATATAGATGTAATATGGTTGTAATATGGTTGTAATATTTGTGAGCTACATAAAACAAAAAAGTTATATTCTTGAGTAGAATATAACTTTTTTATTTTATGTAATATTATTATAAATTTGTTGTAAATTGGAAAACTATACCAGCTATACTTGTTGCTGCGAAAACTAATGCTGCACCAATAATGTAAGGTAATAATGTTTTCTTGTATTCTGCTTTTTCTTCAGCACTTCCCATCATATATTTAATACCTAATATTATTAAAACGATAACTGAAGCTATAGAACCAATTACACTTACAATTTGAATAATATTTTGTCCTAATTCTGATAATCCGCCTGTATCATACTGCTCATTTCCTGTATACTCGCTAGGATCTACTGCTGCATTTACATTAAATGTCATTAAAGTTATTGACATAAGAATCATTACAACGAATAATATTTTTGATACTTTTTTCATTTTTTATCCTCCTTTTCTTTTTCTGATTTTTATATTTTCTCCTTTTTAACTTCAAGGAACTTTAATAACTAAATTAATTATACCACTTTTGAATATTTATTGCAAGATTATATACTACACTTGCTATTGATGATGAAGCAAATACTAAACCTGCTCCTACAACATATGGTATTAATGTCTTTTTATATTCTGCCTTTTCTTCTACACTTCCAAACATATATTTTATACCTAATATTATTAAAACAATTACAGATATTATTGCTGCAACCGTAAGTAATATTTGTATTACGTCGTTTCCTATTTTTTCAATTTCTTTATTATCTGGAGAATTAGTACCTGTTAAATCTCCCACACCAAAACCTTCTGTTCCACCAGTAGTACTTCCTGCATCTGGACTTTGTACAAGTGCTAATTTGATATTTGTTTTAGCTACTAAGATATCATTATTTGCATTAACATATACTAAACTAAATAGAAATGTACATATTATTATTAAATCAATTATTAAAAATATTTTTTTCAACATATTATTTCACCTCCAGTTTATTTATGAAATAATCATTATTGCTAATTTCCATATTCCAAAGGCTCCAAATACAACTATACATCCAATTACATATCCAATTAACGACTCTTTAATTTTTGCTTTTTCTTCGCTTCCTGATGTCATAAATTGTATTCCTAGTATTATTCCTACTATAACTGCTATTACCATTCCTACACCTAAGAATATGTTATATAAAACATCTACTGCTTGTTGCATTGTTTCTGGATTAAATTTTGTAATATTCTGTCCTGCATCTAAAAAACTGTTAGCACCTTCTATTATATTATCAATTGTCTCTTCAGCAGCAAATACAAAGTTACAATTTAATATAAGTAACATAATTATTAATATTATACATATAAATTTTTTACACATATAATTCCTCCTTTATTTACAGTTTTTTTAGATATTTCCTACTAGATTTATTATTAAATTTATTACATTTGTTATTCCAAAAACCATTATTGCTCCTACAAAATATGGCAATAAAACTTTTTTGTATTCAGCTCTTTCTTCTACACTTCCTAGCATGTATTTTATACCTAGTACAATTAAGGCTATAACTGAGATTATACTTGCAACTACTGTAATCGTTCCTATTATGCTATTACCTATTCTCATTAAAGAATATCCGGTTACTTACATGTGTTGTGGAATCTGGTGCCCAGTCATTTGCATTAAAGTTATAATATTCTTCTGGTGGAGGTGTAATTTCTATTGGTTTATCTCCTGGTTTTTCATTTAGGTCATTTTCTATTTTAGAACCTTCTGCTTCTCGCATTTTATCTGTCATATCATCTGTTATTTCAGATCTAGGTAATCCATTGTAACAATCATGCATATTTTGAATTGCTGTTTCTTGTTCTTTAGATCCTTTGGGTGCATTTTTATAATCATCATAATAATTATAAAAATCTTCTGGGGTGTATTCTTCTTTTAGTTCTGCATCCTCTATTTTACAATATTCATAGCCTATATAATACCCTCCTATTTCTACAACTAAAAGTCCTGCTTCTTTTTCTTCTGGATCTTGACTCATAAATCTATGTAAATTATCATTTAAAAGTCGTTCATAATTCGTTTTAAAATATTCTTTTCTATGTTCACTCGTTCCGTCTTGATCATTTGTATATTCCTTTTTTATGAATTCTTCTCTATACTTAGCAAAATTTCCGTAAATGTTATCTATATCTTCTTGATATTCATAATATCTATCAGAATAATTTTCATCTAGGTATTTTTCTAAATCTGCTCCTGAATCAAAATTTCTTACCTGATATTTATTAATAAAATCTTCTATTGTTTTGGGTCTTCCATATTCATCTAATTCATATCCCGATCCTCCCGATCCTCCCGGAGCAGATTGTGGTATGGATGCATAATTTATGTTTGAATAAAATATTGTCATTATTGCTATTAATATTATTACTATATATTTTTTTATTTTCATAAGTACACCTCCTGGCACAAATTTACTTTTTATTTAATTATACAATAAAAAAACAAAAAAAACAATAATGTGACATGTTTTGTTCATATTTTTGTTGTATATTATATTTTTATATAAAAATAATATAAAGCAACATTTACTTTATATTATTTTACAAAATTGTCCATTAGAATTAATCATTTTTTAATTCATTTTGAACTTCTTTTTGAAATTCAATAAAAAATCCTTTTATATTTTCCCCACATTTTTGTTTTAAGCCCCTTACTAATTCATGGCTACTGATATTGCATTTTTTTATTATATTATATAAATCGAAAAAGTCCTTTCTTGCTCCTCTTCCTCCTATTGCTACCAATTTCATAACCGCAATATCTAATATACTTGCCATCTTTAGATTTGGCATTTCTTCTATCTTTTCAAAATCGTTTAATACTTTATTAGGATAATAAAAAAAACTTACTTGAACACCATTTAGAAGAACATCACAAGTTCCTTTTTGATTTTGTATAACTTCTACATTTCCTATAAATTTCAATTCATTTAATAGTATTTCATTATTAAATTCGCTTTTTACACAAAAATCAAAATCATAAGACTCTCTTAATCCTAATTGTAATGACAGTGCTGCTCCTCCTATCATATAGTAATTGTCCAAACTAACATCCTCTAATATTTTTTTAATAATTCATATCTATTTTTATCAAATATATTCCAATACATTAACTATTCACTCTCCAATATTCATAGTTCATACCTTGTACTGCTCTATAATATTCCATTTCTTCTTTTTTTAAATCAAACTGTTGTCTTAAATAGTTTGCAACTAGTGGCTTTAAATCTCTACTTTTTATTGCTACTTCTTTTATATCTTCTTTGCTATATGTTTCTTTTATCCATTTTATCGCTTTTAAATCTCCATAACAATATAATCTTGATATTATATATCTTTTATTCTTTATTATATCTAATTTCTCGAATTTCGTATCCCAAAAATACTTTTTTAATTCCTCTGGCATTACTTACACCTCTTATTTCTATATTATTAGTATTATAACAAATTAAAAATTATTTTACAATAAATATTTTAATTTTCAAAATTATGATATTTTTACGATATATATTTCATTTTAATTAATTTTATTTTACTTTATTTCATATTTTAAATTTTATATAAAATAAAAAATAGCTTAAAGCACTTACTCTAAGCTATTTGGCGGAGATGAGAGGGTTCGAACCTCCGCGCCCCTTTCGGGACCTAACTGTTTAGCAAACAGTCCCCTTCACCACTTGGGTACATCTCCATTTTATAAATTAAAAGTTAGATATTTTATATCTATATCTAACCTTTTATTTTATTGGCGGAGAGGGTGGGATTCGAACCCACGGTACGCTACAAACGCACGCCAATTTTCAAGACTGGTGCCATAAACCAACTCGACCACCTCTCCATATCTTAAGACAGATGTCTTGCGACAGTATTTATATTAGCATATTTTACTGTCGCTTGTCAATAGTATTTTTCGATTTTTATTATTTTATTTTGCTTTTAATTTTTACTTTTTACCTCAGGTTTTATTTAACTCTTATACTACTAATTGAGTCTACTGCTTTTTGAATTGCTTGTTCTTCTTCTTGAGATACTGTATACTTAGATTTACCATTTTCTACTGGCTTTGCATAGATATTTGACATTTCTCTTGAGTATATACCATTTAGTACTACTCCATTATTATTTTCATCTAATAATGCAAGTGCAAAACTTAAATCACTTCCAGTATCTTTGAATGCATTGTATCTTACTATTCCTACTTTTTGAATACATCTTGTTAAATCTTTATCTAGATTTTTGATATAGTTAGAAATTTCTAAGTTTTGTTTTTCTACTTTATCTACTCTATAAATATATGTTTCTAAGTCTTCTTCTATATTTTTTCCTTCTCCTAGTTTTTTCATAAAGTTTTTATATCTTTTATTTAAAGTAGAAAATTTAACTATCATTATAAACAGTCCAACAAATAAAATTATCATTAAAATCATAGATAATATTAAAAATGTATCACTTCTTAAGAATTCTATTAAACTTTCCATTTTAACCTCTTTCCTTAATATTTTACCTTTTTTGTTAGAAATTATTTAATTAATCCTAAAATTCTTTCTAAATCATCATTAGATGTATATTCTATTATTATTTTTCCTCTTCTTCTTCCAGCATCTATTTTAACTTTTGATCCAAAGAAACTTTGGAAGTTGTCTTCAATGCTTTTATATAGTATGTGGTTTCTTTCTTGTTCTTCTTTTGTTTCTTTTATTTTTGCTTTTTTTTCTATTTGCCTTACTGTTTGTCCTCTTTCTAACATTTGAATTGCTGTTTGATATTGTTTATCTGGGTCTATTGCAAGCAGGGCTTTACAATGACCTTCTGATAATTTTCCTTGTTTTGCCATTTCTAAAACTTTTGGCTCTAAGTTTAGTACTCTTACCCAATTTGCTATTGTACTTCTTCCTTTTCCTAGTTTTTTTGCTACTTCTTCTTGTGACATATCATAGTTATCTATTAGTGTTTTTATTCCTACTGCTTTTTCATATGGGTTTAAGTCTTCTCTTTGCATGTTTTCTATTAAAGATATTTCTTGGTTGATTCTTTCATCATCTTCTCTAATTATTGCAGGTATTTCTTTTAATCCTGCTATTTTAGATGCTCTCCATCTTCTTTCTCCTGCAATTATACTATAGTAGCCTTCTTTTTTTGTTACTACTATTGGTTGTATTAAACCATATTCTTTTATTGATTGGGCTAATTCTTCTAATGCTTCTTGGTCAAAATTCTTTCTTGGTTGGTCTCTATTTGGTTCAACTTCTATTATTTTTAAATTTTTTAGTGTGTCATTTTCTTGCATTTGTTCTTCTTCTGGAGCTGGTCCAAATAAAGCATCTAATCCTTTTCCTAAACCTGACATTTTTGCCATTTTCTTTTTCCCCCTTAACTTTATATAATTACATCATATGTTTTGCTTTTTTTTCTTCTTCATTTATTTTTAAAAATTCTTTTGCAAATTTCATGTAGCTTTTTGCACCTTTAGAACGTGGATCATATTCTGTAATTGGCATTCCATAGCTTGGTGCTTCGCTTAGCCTTACATTTCTTGGTATAACTGTTTTATATACTTTATTATCAAAATATTTTTTTACTTCTTTTACAACTTGATTAGAAAGGTTTGTTCTAATGTCATACATTGTAAGTAAGGCTCCTTCTATTTGGATGTTTTTATTTAAATGTTTTTTCACAAGATTTATAGTATTTAAAAGTTGGCCCAAGCCCTCTAGTGCATAATATTCACATTGTACAGGTATTAAAACACTATCAGATGCTGTAAAAGCATTTAAAGTAATTAATCCTAATGATGGAGGACAATCTATTAAAATATAGTCATATTCATCTTTTATTTCTTCTAGTTTTTCTTTTAGTCTTTGTTCCCTTGACATCATTGAGACTAATTCTACTTCTGCTCCTGCTAAATTTATATTAGAAGGACATACTTTTAAGTTTCTTATCATGGTATCTTGTATTGCATCTTGCATTTTAGTATCATTTACTAAAATATCATATGTAGAAAATTCAACTTCTTTTTCTACTCCTAAACCACTTGTTGCGTTTCCTTGGGGGTCTGCATCTATTAATAAGACTTTTTTACCTTTTTTGGCTAATATTGTTGATAGATTTACTGTTGTTGTTGTTTTTCCTACTCCACCTTTTTGATTTGCTAATGATATTACTTTTCCCACTTTTTTGCGCCTCCATTTTTGGTTAATATTTATTTATGTGTTCTTATTGTTCTATACTATTATAATATATAAATATATTTAAAAAGTCAACAAATTTTTAAAATTTTTTATTTATTTATATTTATATTTTAATTCATTTAGAGTAGTCCAAGAAGAAGATGTCATTTTATTTTTACAAATTTTGATGGAAAGTAATTTTCATTAGGAACTCTTAATAATATTTTGCGGAAAGTGTTCAATCTTGTATTGGAAGGGTGCCGTAAAATATATTTAGAGTTCCTATGAAAATTATCTTGACAGATAAATTTGTAAAAATAAAATGAC
>CALXUW010000048.1 GCA_944391795.1 uncultured Clostridia bacterium | reverse complement strand
CAATTGGACATTTTGTCCAATTGGGAAACGTCCCAAATTGTCCCTCTTGCTTTTTAATTTTCTATATAGTAAAATATTATTGAAAGTTAAAGAGAAAGAAGGTATAAGAAGATGAAAAAACTACCTTATGGAATAAGTGAATACCAAGAACTAATAGAAGATGGATACTATTATGTAGATAAAACAAAATATCTAGAAAAATTAGAAAATCTAGCAGAAAAAAGAATAATGTTTTTACGTCCAAGAAAGTTTGGAAAAACATTATTTACAAGTGTATTAGAAAATTATTATGATGTAAAAAAACAAGATAAATTCGAAGAATTATTTGGAAAAACATACATAGGAAAAAATCCAACGAAATTAAAAAATAGCTATTATATATTAAGATTTAATTTTTCAGGAATAAATACAAAAGATGAAGAGACAACAATGAAAGGATTTAAAGAAAATATAACAGCTTCAATACAAGATTTTATAAATAATTATAAATTAAATTTTTATATAAATCCAGAATTAAGTGCAGAAGGATTACTAAACAATTTAATAATAGCATTTAAAGATCAAAAACAAGGAGAAAAAATATATGTTATCATAGACGAATATGACCATTTTGCAAATGAATTATTAGGATTTCAAACAGAGCATTTTAAAAATTTAGTATCAAAAAATGGCCAAGTAAGAAAATGGTACGAAGTATTAAAAAGAGGAACAGAAAGTGTAGTAGATAGAATATTTATAACAGGAGTAGCCCCAATAACATTAGATAGTATGACCTCAGGGTTTAATATAATAAAAGATTTAACAAGAGACCCAAGATTTAACGAATTGATGGGATTTACTAAAGAAGAATTAATAAATTTAATGGAAGCACAAGAAATAAAAAAGGAAGAACAAGAAAAATTACTTCCAATAATGAAAGAAAATTATGATGGATATAGATTTTCATTAGATGCGAAAGAGGAGAAAAAATTATATAATTCAAATATGTGTCTATATTTTTTAAATTCATATATAAGCTTTGAAAAAATACCAGAAGAACTAATAGATATAAATATAGCGAGTGATTACAGCAAAATAGGAAATATGTTAAGGCTATGTAAAAACGAAAATAGATTAGACCTAATAGAAAAAACAGTAACAGGAGAAGGAATAGCAACAAATTTAATAAGACAATTCAACCCAGAAAAAGAATTTGGAGAAACTGAAATGCTATCAATGCTATATTACTTAGGATATCTAACAATAGCAGGAGAAGATATAGGAGACCCAATACTAAAAATACCAAATCAAGTAATAAAAGACATATATGCAGAATATTTCTTAAAAATACTAAGAGAAGATACAGAATTTGAAAAAGATGTAAATTATAATGAAATATCAAGAGAAATATTAAAAGAAGGAAAAATAGATAAAATAACAGAACTATTAGGAGAATATTTAAGGAACTTATCAAATAGAGACTATCAAAGATTTGATGAAAAATATGTAAAAATAGTATTATATTGTATAGCAAGAAGTACAAAAAAATTCATAGTAAAATCAGAATTTGAATTAGGAAAAAGATATAGTGATATATTATTAATCCCAAAAGATATAAATAAAAATTATTATACAATAATGATAGAGTTAAAATATTTAAAGAAAACAGAAGAAAATAAGTTAAAAGAAAAACAAGAAGAAGCAAGAAAACAAATAGAAGAGTATAGCCAATCAGAAGAAATAAAACCAATTAGAAACTTAAAGAAATATACTCTAGTAGCAGTAAATGATAAAATATATGTAGAAGAAATTTAAAAAAATAAATGTTTAATTTATATAAAAAGGATTTTTTTAAAAAATATTCATAAAAAGAGTAAAAATCGAAAACAAAGAAAAGAAGTTTTTAGGCAAATAAATAATGTCTAATAACTTCTTTTTTAAAGTGTCCAGATATAAGTTCTTTTTAAATTTTATATAAAGTTTAAAAATTCTTGACCTAATAGTTCAAAAAACATAAAAGCTATTGCAAAATAATATAATTAAATATATAATTATAATATTAAAATGACTCTAATTTGAAAGGATGTTAAAAAATATGAATAAAACCAAAAGAAAAATATTTGAAACATCAATGAAACTATTTGCAGAAAAAGGATATGATGCAACAAGTATTGAAGAAATAACCGCAACTGTAGGTGTAGCCAAAGGAACTTTATATTATCACTTTTCTAGCAAAGAGGAGATCTTTAATTTTTTAATAGAAGAAGGAATAAAGCTTATGCAAAATAGTATAGACATAAAAACAGCTAAGTTCCCTAATTATATTGACAAAATAAAGGCAATTGTTTTAATTCAAATTAAAGTAGTAATGAAATACGAAGATTTAATTACGATATTACTTAGTCAGTTCTGGGGAAATGAAACAAGAAATCAAAAATGTAAAAAGCATATTTTTGAGTACATAAGTAAAATAGAAGAAATTGTAGAAGAAGGCATAAAGAAAGGACAAGTAAAAAAAGGAGATCCACATGCAATTGCTTCTGAAATTTATGGATTAATTTGTTCTAGCTTAGTCTATAAAATAAGAAATAACAATGAATTAGAAGTCATGAAATTATATAAAGAATTTGAAAGTACAGTAATTGAAGGTTTAAAAATCAAATAGAAGGGAATTGTTTTTATGAGAGAACAAATATATAAACATGAAGGATATAATAATTTAAAAGAAATGTTACAAAAAACAGGTGAATTATATGGGAATAGGCCAGCATACATATTTAAAACCGATGAACCAGGAAAGTTTAGAGAAATAACACATAAAGAATTTAGAGATGAAATAAACTCTTTAGGAACAAAACTAATTGAAATGGGCTTAAAAGACAAAAGAATAGCAGTAATTTCAGAAAACAGATATGAATGGGCTGTAGCATACTTAGCAGTAGTTACAGGAACAGGAATAGTTGTACCTTTAGATAAAGCTTTGCCAGATAATGAGATTGAAAACTTAATTATACGTTCAGAAGTAGAAGCTATTATTTATTCTTCTAAATATGATAAAATAATGCAAGAAATAAAAGAAAAAAACAATACTAAAATTAAATATTTTATTTCTATGGATTTAACCAAAGAACAAAATGGCATATTTTCACAAAAAGGATTAATAAATGAAGGAAAAGAATTAATAGAAAAAGGAAATACTGAATTTTTAAATGCTAAAATAGATAACGAAAAAATGAGTATAATGTTATTTACATCAGGAACAACAGCAATGTCAAAAGCTGTAATGTTATCACATAAAAATATATGTGCTAATTTAAAAGATATAACATCAGTAATAAAAATAGATGAATATGATAGATTTTTATCATTTTTACCATTACACCATACTTTTGAATGTACAGTAGGATTTTTATATCCAGTTTCAAGAGGAGGAGCAATTGCTTTTTGTGAAGGAATAAGACATATAGCAGATAATATTAAAGAATATCAAATAACAGCTATGATATCTGTACCAATTTTATTTGAAAGTATGTACAAAAGAGTAATGAAAAGCATAGAAAAAAAAGGTAAATTAAAAACTGTAAAAAAAGGAATAAAAATAAGTCAATTTCTTTTAAAATTTGGAATAGATATTAGAAAAAAACTATTCAAAGAAATACATGATACTTTAGGTGGAAAAGTAAGACTATTTGTAGCAGGAGGAGCAGCACTTGATCCAGAAGCAGAAAAAGGTTTTAATCAATTAGGATTTACAATGTATCAAGGTTATGGACTAACAGAAAGTTCACCAGTAATTGCAGCAGAAGATGATAAATTCCAAAGATTAGGCTCAATAGGTAAAGCATTTCCTAGCTTAGAGGTAAAAATAGATAATCCAAATGAAGAAGGTGTAGGGGAATTATTAGCCAAAGGACCTTCTATAATGCTTGGATATTATAATAATGAAGAAGCAACAAAAGAAACCCTAGATGAAGAAGGATTTTTACACACAGGAGATTTAGCCAAAATAGATAAAGACGGTTATATATTTATATCAGGAAGAAAGAAATTTGTAATTGTATTAAAAAATGGAAAAAACATCTACCCAGAAGAGTTAGAAACATTAATAAATAAAATAGAAGGAATAAAAGAAAGTTTTGTATACGGAAAACCAGAACCTGATGGTGATTACAAAATATGTGCAAAAATAGTTTATGATGTAGATATTGCAAAAGAATATTACAAAGTTTCAAACGAAGAAGAACTAAAAGAAGCTATATGGCAAGAAGTAAAAAAAGTAAACAAAACTATGCCAGCATATAAATATATAAGAGAAATAATAATAACTAATGAAGAATTAATAAAAACAACAACACAAAAAGTAAAAAGATTTGAAGAAATAAAAACAGTATTATAAAATGCAAAATAAAGTTAGGGAAATATTAAATTTTTTGGAGTAAAAACAATAGAAATTTATCTAAAAAATAATATATCCCTAATTTTTTAATATAAAAAATAAAAAAAGGAAATTTAAAGCCGTCGAAAAAAATATCTTTTTGTAATAAAAATGTAATATTTCTGTAATATAAATTTAAAATAAAAATCCTATAATCTACTTGTAGTTTGCAAATTGTTAATGTATAATAATATTAGAAGTTAAAAACCAAACACGCGTAAGATAAAGGAGGTAATTTACAATGTCTAAATCTGGCATAGTAAATGTGAGAATGGTTATCACAGAGGAAAAAATATTATCAAATATAGATAAAATACAAAAACTAATAAATCCAAACAGCAAAAAACAAATAGTACAATTAGAAGATGACACATATTTTAAGGATTTAATAGAATCAATAAAATCATATTTAATTGAATATCCAAAAAAGAAAAATTTCCCAGCAAGTGTATATAAAGCTGCATATGGTCTAGTAGAATTCGCAACAAATCAATTCGAAGAAAACACTAAAAAAATAGAAGAACTAATAAGACAAAGAGAACAAAACATAACATTAGCAGGAAAATTAAAAGAATTAGTTGAAGTAGTAGAAAATAAAGAAAAAGACTGGAAAGAACAAATAGAAAATGCACAAGATGACTTCCCAGAAGATATAATAGAAACACTAACTATTGTTGGAAAATCAAAAGGAAATAAATCACAAAACTATCAAGATGCTATGAAACTTTTAAATGCTAGAATAAACAATTTAGAATCTAATTTACATATAGAAATAGATATGGAAAGAATAGAAGATAGATCAAAAGCATTAAGCTACATAGGAATTGAAATAGCAGATGCACTAAAAACTATTCCAACACCAGTAGAAGATGCAGTAGAACAAATACAAGAACAAGTAGAAGAAAAAGCAGTAGTAGAAAATATAGAAGAAGTACAAGAACAAGCAGAACAAAAACAATATCAAGAACAAACAACATTTGAAGTAAAACCAAGCTTATGGCAAAGAATTAAAAATAGCAAATTTGTAAGAACACTTAAGTATATAGCAAAAATAAGAGTAGTATTAGATTATTCAGCAGCATTACCAGAAGCTAAAGAAGAAAATAATGGGTAATCATTTTTAAAAAGGAATTAAAAAATAGATAATAAAAGGCTAAAAATCAACAAACATTTTTTAGTCTTTTATTTACGTTATATAAGTTTTGTCATTCAAAATTTGACTTAAATTAAAAAATATAGTATAATCTCAAATTTGACAGTTGCAAAAGGGTAAAAGACTGATAGCCTTTGAAATGAAAGGCTTTCAGTCTTCAATAGATTAATTAAAAAATGCGTACTTAAATCATTTTTTTGTTTTTGTTAAGATTTTTT
>CALXUW010000047.1 GCA_944391795.1 uncultured Clostridia bacterium | reverse complement strand
TACCAAACTCTTGTTTTTAAAACTAAAATATAGTATAATGTTTACGTCAAATAATAATAATTTAGGAAGGGTAAAAATGAATGATAAAATAGTAATTAAGGGAGCAAAAGAACATAATTTAAAAAATATAGATTTAGAAATACCAAGAGATAAATTAGTAGTAATAACAGGTCTTTCAGGTTCTGGAAAATCATCACTTGCATTTGATACTTTATATGCAGAAGGGCAAAGAAGATATGTAGAAAGTTTATCTTCATATGCAAGACAATTCTTAGGTTTAATGGAAAAGCCAGATGTAGAAAGAATAGATGGACTTTCACCTGCTATTTCAATAGATCAAAAAACTACATCAAAAAACCCACGTTCAACAGTAGTGACAGTAACAGAAATATATGATTATATTCGTTTATTATATGCAAGAATAGGCGTACCATATTGTCCAAACTGTAATAAGAAAATAGAAAAACAAACAATTGACCAGATTGTAGACAATATAATGGCTTTAGAAGAAGGAACTAAAATACAAGTATTAGCTCCAGTTGTTCGTGGACGTAAGGGAGAATTTGTAAAACAATTCCAAGAGTATCAAAAAGAAGGATTTGTAAGAATAAGAGTAGATGGTAGAAATTATGAACTTTCCGATGATATTGAAATAGATAGAAAGAAAAAACATAATATTGAATTAGTTGTAGATAGATTAGTAATAAAAAAAGACATAGTAAGTAGGCTAACAGAATCAGTAGAGATTGCTTTAAAACATGCAGAGCAATTAGTATTAATAGATATAGTAGGCAAAGACTCTAAGTTATATAGTTGTAATTATGCATGTCCAGATTGTGGATTTAGTTTTCCTGAATTAACACCAAGGATGTTTTCATTTAATAATCCATTTGGAGCTTGTTCTACATGTACAGGTATAGGATATTTAATGAAAATAGATGAGGATTTAATAGTACCAGACAAAAACAAAACCTTATATGATGGTATAAAAGCATTTGGAACAAGTACAATGAAAAAAGGTGATACCATGGCAAAAATGTACTTTGAAAGTATTGCAAGACATTATGGAGTAGAAATAAAAAATAAAAAAATAAAAGACTTACCAAGAAGTTTTATGGAAAAGATTTTATATGGTACGGAAGAAGAAGAAATAGACTTTGAATACGAATCACCAGCAGGTATAAGAAGATTTAAAGCACCATTTGAAGGAGTAATACCTACTTTAGATAGACGTCATAATGAAACAAAATCACAAGGTATGAGAGAATTTTATGAAATGTATATGAGTAATTCAAATTGTCCAACATGTAATGGAGCAAGATTAAAAAAAGAGATTTTGTCAATAAAAATAGGAGAAAAAAATATAAATGAATTAACTCAAATGTCAATTGATAAAATTAAATCATTTTTAGAAAATTTACAACTAAATAAAACTGAAGCTTTGATATCTGATATGATTTTAAAAGAGATAAATCAAAGATTACAATTCTTAATTGATGTAGGGTTAGAATATCTAACATTATCAAGAAGTGCTGGAACACTATCAGGTGGAGAAGCTCAAAGAATACGTTTAGCAACACAAATCGGTTCAGGATTAACAGGGGTATTATATATTTTAGATGAACCAAGTATAGGGTTACATCAAAGAGATAATGACAGACTACTTGCAACTTTAAAAAAATTAAGAGATTTAGGAAATACTCTTTTAGTAGTTGAGCATGATGAAGATACTATGTATGCAGCAGATCAAATAATAGACATAGGACCAGGAGCAGGAACTCACGGAGGAAAAGTTATGGCACAACGGAACTGCCGAAGAAATTAAATTAGTACCAGACTCAATTACAGGTCAGTACCTAAGTGGAAGAAAAAAAATACCAGTGCCAAAAAAGAGAAGAAAACATACTAAAAACAAAGTAATAGAAGTTCAAGGAGCAACTGAAAATAACTTAAAAAATGTAAGTGTAAAATTTCCATTAGGAGTATTTAACTGTGTAACAGGAGTTTCAGGTTCTCGGAAAATCAACTTTAGTAAATGAAGTTTTATATAAATCAATTGCCAAAGAATTAAATGGATCAAATGAAAAACCTGGTAAATGTAAGACAGTAAAAGGACTTCAAAATATAGATAAAATTATAAATATAGACCAATCACCAATAGGAAGAACACCACGTTCAAATCCAGCAACTTATACAGGAGTATTTGACTTAATAAGAGACATATTTGCTGCAACAGAAGAAGCAAAATTAAGAGGATATCAAAAAGGTAGATTTAGCTTTAACGTACCAGGTGGTAGATGTGAAAGCTGTAATGGAGATGGAGTTCACAAAATAGAGATGCACTTTTTACCAGATATATATGTACCATGCGAAGCCTGCAAAGGAAAAAGATATAATAGAGAAACTTTGGAGGTAAAATATAAAGGAAAAACAATAGCAGATGTACTTGACATGACCGTAGAAGAAGCTTTAGAATTTTTTGATAAAATACCAAAAATAAAACAAAAAATTCAAACATTATATGATGTGGGCTTAGGGTACATAAAATTAGGGCAACCTTCAACAACATTGTCAGGAGGAGAAGCTCAAAGAGTAAAACTTGCAACAGAACTATCTAAAAGAGCAACAGGAAAAACTCTATATATACTAGATGAGCCAACCACAGGTCTTCATATTGCTGATGTTCACAAATTAGTAGATATATTACAAAGACTAGTAGATACAGGAAACACAATAATTGTAATAGAACATAATTTAGACTTAATAAAAACATGTGACTATATAATAGACCTAGGACCAGAAGGAGGAGACAACGGAGGAGAAGTAATTGCAGTTGGAACTCCAGAGCAGATTTGTAATAATGAAAGAAGTTATACAGGTAAATTCTTAAAAAAATATATTGAGCAAGACTAAAAGTTTTATAAAAACGACAAAAAATCTAACTTATTATTTAAAGTTAGATTTTTTGTTGTTTACAATCAGAGGTCTTAAGTTAAGACCTCTTTTTCCCTTGGAATGAAACAAAGAGCATTAAGGTTCCTTGTCATTTTTGACATTTTTCGGCAAAGTCTTTTATTTTTCCATTTTACTTTTTTGCGATTGGCTATCTTACAAACAATTTCAAATTTTTTGAAATTGTTATCTGAGATTTTTCGCCGATCAAGATTAGAACAGTCATATCCTAATAATAACAATGCATTATTAGCATATGAAAAAGTATAGTCCATGTCCTGTGTCAATGCTTCCACAGCTTCTTTTTTAAGAAATTCGATCAATCCGTCTAAATCAGATTGCAAATCCGTAGAAGAATTTAGAATTTCTTGAAAATGGCCTGAAAGTACAAAGACATTCATGTCATTAGACATGATGACTCTCAAATGCAAATATAAATTTCGCATTCGAATGTTGGAAATCTTTGCAGTTATCATTTCTCTAAAAAAGGAAATGAGTATCACTGCTGCGTAGCTTTCGATTGATCCATTGAACAGCTTATCAACGATTTTACTTCCTTGTTTGATGATTATGTAATTATTAAAAACTTTCCGTTCTTGTTGCATAAAATCTCCTCCTTAATTAAATAGAAGAAAACTTAATTTTGTTTCCAATCCAACATGATTAATTATCTTAAAATAAGATAATTAAAGAGATTAATCCGTAAATAAATATATCATAATGCAAAAAAATAAGCAAGGTTTTGAATATAAAAATAATGATTGTAAATAATAAAAAAAAGGAGTTGATTTTATGTATAATTTTAGAACAGATTTAGCATCAGAAAGAAGAGATATATACCAAAAAGCAAATAATCTGGAAAACACAATAGATGGAATAGAAAGTCAAAAAGAAGAAATTGATGAAAACATAAGTGTAGAAAGAGTAAAAGTAACAAATGAAAATGGACAAAATGCGATAGGAAAACCAATAGGAAATTATGTAACAATAGATATAAAAAAACTAAAAATAGCACAAGAAGAAGAAATAAAAAAAGCTGCTCATGTTTTATCAGATGAATTAAGAAATATAATAGATGCACATATAGATAAGAAAGGTGAAATATTAGTAGTAGGACTAGGAAATGTATATGTAACACCAGATAGTTTAGGTCCAAAAGTTATAGAAGAAATAGAAGTAACAAGACACATAATAAACTATTTACCACAATATGTAGAAGAAGGAACAAGAATGGTAAGTGCAATTTCACCTGGAGTATTAGGAACAACAGGAATTGAAACAGTAGAAATATTAAAAGGAATAGTAGATAATATAAATCCTAAATTAGTAATAGTAATAGATGCATTAGCATCAAGAAGTATCGAAAGAATAAGTAGTACAGTTCAAATATCAGATACCGGAATAGTGCCAGGTGCAGGAGTGCGGAAATACAAGAACCGAAATAAGTCAAAAAACTTTAGGAATACCAGTAATTGCAATAGGAATACCAACAGTTGTTGAGACTGCGGTTTTAGTAAATGATTGTCTAGACTTATTTATAACAAAATTACAAGATGAAGCAAAATCAAATGATTATTTAAACAAATTAAAAAATGAAGACAATTATGAAGAAATAAAAGAAGCACTTGTACCTAAAGATTATAACTTAATAGTAACCCCTAAAGAAATAGATGATTTAATAGAAAACGTGGCCCAAATAGTATCTAGCGGAATAAATGCAGGAGTATAAAAAAGTAAAAAATATTTTATATAATATTGATTTTATATTTAATAACAAATATAATAATAAAAAAAGAATAAAAGGGAGAAAAAAATGAAGAAATTAAAAGAGATTGAAAACAAAGATGGAATAGAGCAATTATTAAAAAAATTAAGAAAGAAAAACAATTGGTCATATATAGAAGTGGTGCAAAATTTAAAAAACAAGCAAATAACAGAAAAGACGGTAAAAAAATGGGAATATGGATTAGAATATCCAGACTTAGATATGATATACGAATTATCTGAACTTTATAGAATACCAAGTGATGAATTAATAGAAGCAAAAAATACAAGCTTTGAAAATGGTATAAGTTCAATAAATATAACTACCATAAAATGGTTATGTTATTTTTTAAATATTTCTATATATGCAGGAATAGTTATACTATATCTATTTTATGCTGTAGCTTTAACCATAGCATTTTTATTCTTTTTAAATATGGCAAGTATGGTAAAAAAATAAAATAAAGTAAAAAAATAAAATAAAGTAAAAAAATGTTGCAAAATGAAAAACCTTGATATATAATCAACATATAAAAAGAATATATATAAGGGGAGGAACTTAAGATGGAAGAAAAAAACAATGAAGAAGTAAAAAACACATTAAAAACAGATTCAAATGCACAAAAAAATACAAGTAAAGTAGAAAATAATGAAAAAAAAGCAGATTCAAAGAAAGAAAACAAACAACAAGAAAATACTAAAACAGGAGAAAATAAAACATCAAATACAAATAAACAAGAAGAAAACAAAGCAAAATTTGAAAAATCAACCCAAAATAACTCTACAAAAACACGGAAAAGTAAAAAAAGATGGCAAAAAGAAAAATAATAAAGCATTAATAATAGGGGTAATTGCAATAGTATTAATATTAATAATTTTAGCATTACTATTATTTTTCCAAAATACTCCAAAGGTTGCATTAGAAGGTATGCTAAATTCACTTAAAACAGGTGATTTTGAAAAAGCAAGTCAATATGTAGATATAAATGCTTTATTAGATTCTTCTAAATTAGAAGAAAATGACCAAGATAAACAAAAATTATTATTTGATAAACTAAGTTGGAAGATAAATAAAGTAACTGAAGAAAATAATAATGCGACAGTAGAAGTGGAAATAACAACAAAAGACTTTAAAGTAATAATAGAAAACTGTATGCAAAAAGCCCTAAAAGCAGTATTTAGTGGACAAGATTTCAGCAACGAACAACTTGAAAACATGTTAGTAGAAGAATTATCAAATGAACAAGTGCAAACAACAACTTTAAATTCGACAATAAACCTAACCAAGCAAGATGGAAAATGGAAAGTAGTATCTGATGATACATTAGTTTCTGCATTATTACCAGGATTAAATGAAGCAATAGAAGAGATACAATAAAATTACGTTTTATAAAAAAGCTCTTAATAAAGTTATATAAATAATTTTTTTTAAGAGCTTTTATGTATTAATCAAAAAATAGAATCATAAAATAGAAAGAAAAACTACCAAAAAATATATAAGGAGGAAAAAATGAATAACAAAAAATTAACAATAAACATAGAAAAATGTCCACAAAATCATAAATGTCCTGCTGTAAAGATATGTCCAGTAGGAGCTCTTAGCCAAAAAGATTTTATGGCTCCTGTAATAGATGAAGAAAAATGTATAAGATGTGGTAAATGTTCTAATTTTTGTCCAAAACAAGCATTAGTTTTAGAATGAAAAAGAAATATTAAGTATAAGAGTAATAAAGAACTTTGTATAAACCAAATATTTTTTTATAGTTGAAAATTTATTACATAACGGTCATATTAAAAAAGATAATAAACAAAGAATTTTTAAAAAGTTTATTATCTTTTTATTTTTTACTTCTTAGTATTTTGTTTAGAATGTTTTAAATTATGCTCTAAATTTTTATATAAAGTACAAATATCACAATCAGTGCATAATTCTACTTTTTTATCAAAAACTAATTTTAAAGTATTTATAAATTCATCTATATTATTATCTATCAAGTGAATATACAACTTTTTAGGAAGCAAGCTAAGAAGAGAATTTAAAGTATAATCATTTGAAGAAAAGCTAATATCACTTAAATATTTTGCTTTAGAAATATTATCAGTTGTAATTATTATATTTTTAAGTTCATCTAAAAGAATCGATTTATCACTACTATAAATTAGATGAACCACATTACATCCGTGGAGCCTGAGCATTTATATAAAGCCTAAGCAAAGAAATAAATTCTAAATATTCTTTTTCAATTATAAAAGTATTAACAGCTTCATTTACGATATCATCTAATATATTAAAATAATCTTTTAATCTAAAATTAATAAAACCATTTAAAACAATAGCTTTATTGTTAGATAAAAAGCTATAAAAGTTGTTATATACAATTTTAAACTTCTTATCAAAAATATAAGACAAATCTTCAGCCATTAAATCAAAACAAATGGACAAAATTTTATTTCTTTCATTTGCATCAAAATAGAAATAATTTTGAATAATAATTCGCTTAAGTAAACTTTCTTCAAGTTCATCAATAACAAGAAAAGACAAAAGAGAACTTATCTTAGATAAAAAAAGAGAAGTATCAGAACCTGTATAATGAATAATAACATTTTTATAACATTTAAACTTATTTTCCGAAAAACAAATATTATCTAAATCTATATCTTTTAACTCATTTAATAGATAACGTAGTAAATTAGAATCATTAGTTTTTATACATATGGACTTCATATACAAAAAATTCCTCCTTCTAATAAACTAGTATCTACTAAAATGAAAAAACTTATACATTATTATATGAGGGAATTTAATATTTGTAAATTGTCCAATCTGGGACGTTTCCAAATGGGACATTTTGTCCATTCTGGGACACATCTCTTAAGGGGGGAGGTAAGTGCTATTTCCCTGGGACTCTAAGATTAAGACACTGGGGGTATATATTAAAAATT
>CALXUW010000046.1 GCA_944391795.1 uncultured Clostridia bacterium | reverse complement strand
ACTTGCGAGTTCGTCTTTTTTTGTTTGAATTTTATTATGTCAGTGGGTGTCATTGGGGACGGAGATTTTTGACACTCTATTTTCATTTTTTTGTATTTATCCGCTATCTTTTAAAATTTACACACCGTATTATACACTATCTCTAAAGCAAAATAAAACAATAGATACAGGTATTAATGTCTTTATCCTACATGTCGTTCCTTCCAATAATTTGGAATTTCACTATAATTATCTAAACTACTACATCCATAAAAGCAAGCACCTCCATCTGGATATCCTTGATAGCCATTTGTTTCTGAATTTGTTCCTAAAAGCCATAACTCTGGAGCATTTCCGGTTAAACTACTACAATTAGAAAAAGTTCCTACATATTTTGTTACTTTATCACAATCTTTAAATATATCTTTACCTATTGTTTCTAATCTTTGACATTCACTAAAACAATTTTTAAAAGTATCTACATTACTGCATCCTGCAAATACATGATTTCCTATTGTTTCTAGATTATCACAATCGTGAAAACACTCGTCAAAACTTTGCACATTTATACAATTTGCAAATAACTTATCTGGTATACTTTGTATTCCTGAACCATAAAAAGATACATCGATTAATTCTTTAAAACTACTTTCTGTTGGTGTTACTATTTGTGTAAAATTAGTTAATTCCTCTAATCTTACAGCCTTTATTCCTGTTGTTCCCCATTGTTCTACTTTTATTAATTTTTCTATTCCTTGTCTATTTTCACCATCTTCATTCACACAAACTAAACTTTCATAAGTTCCTGCTATTTTTATTCTTTTTTCTCCTTCTGTTTGATATTGATGTATTGCTTTTGTTTCTATATCAACATTTGTTATATTATCTGTTTTTTCTCCATCTCCCCAGTCTACACTAAAATTAAATGTCGCTGGATTTTCATTTTCTCCGTCATACCAAGTTAAATAATATGGCAATTCTATTGTATCTCCTGCCACTACATCATAAACTAATATTAATTCTTCTTTTCCTGTATCTGGATCTAATGATACTTCTATTTTTATACTATCATCTACTTTAACATCTCCATCTTCTGTTATTTCTATATCATATCCATCTACATTTACTGTTGCTGGTAAACTCGTTATTCTATTTTCTTCTAATGCTCCTTTTTCTGTTATCGCTTTTCCGTTATATGTTATTCCTTCTATATTTTTTCTTAAATTTTCATTTAATTTGTCTTTATCTATTGTCCCTGTTATTCCATAACTTCCTAATACTTCTACTTGTACTTTTTCTAATGCTCCATTTTTTCTTGTTTCCTCACTTGCACTATTTGCTTTTGTTAATAATCCATTTTGTCCTGTTAATGTTGCAATACTTACTCCTGCAAGAATTAAAAGTACTATGATTGTTATTACCAGTGCTATCAATGTTATTCCTCGCATTTTTTCTTTTTTAATTTTTTCTTTCTTTTTTATTTCTAATTTTTCCTTTCTTCTTTTTCTTTCCATTTGTTCCTTTTCTCCCTTCCTTTTTTACTTTAGTTTTTACCTATTTTTTCTTTTTTATGTATTTTTTATAGCTTTTCGGTTCTACTATGTTTATCCTTCCTACGTCAAAACTTTATATTATTTTTTTCTTTTTGTCAACTCTTTTTTTCCTTATTTTTTACACAAAAAAGATAGCATTAATAATCATACCTTTTTGTATGATTTATCAACTGCTATCTTCAAATTTATTTTTTTCATTTTTCTTTTTATTATTTACTAAATATTCGATATATATATATATATATATAGTGCCACAAGGCTTTCAGCTGTTTTTAGGTTTTGCATTCTTTTTCTCCTCTTTTGTTTTCTTATTTCTTACTTTATTAGTATAACTTATTTTTTTCTTTTTTTCAATATTTGTAATACAATTGTAATATTCTTTATATCAATTCTTCTATCTTATCTATTATATCTTTATTATCATATTCCACATACTCATTTTCAAAGTTTACTTCTTTTGTTTTATTATAATTTTCTATTACATTTTTTAATCCCAAATATATTCCTTCTTCACTGTTTTCTAATATTTTGCTATTTTTGTAGTTTTTCAATGCTTCTTTTGCAGCTGTTGCGGTTATGATTATTGGTTTGTTTAGTATTTTTGCTTCTTCTATTACCATTCCGTAGCCTTCAAAGTTTGAAAGTAAGCAAAAATATGTTGCATTTTTTATGTATGGGTATGGATTTTCTTTTTTTCCTAATAATTTGAATGTTTTTTCTACATTTTTTTCTTTTATTGTTTTTTGCAAATTTTCTTTTTCTGGGCCGCTTCCTATAACATAAAAATAATTCTCATAATTATTGTTAATTAGTTTACTATGTACTTTTATTAATCTATCAATTGCTTTTTGTGGTACTAATCTTGCTACTGTTACAAAGTTTATTACTTTTGGTTCAAAATTTATATTTACTTCTTCTTTTGCTTTTTGTAACACATTTTCTTTGTTTATGTAGTTATATATTACTTCTTTTTCTACTTTTACATCTTTATATGTTTTATTAAATTTTTCTAGGTTATCTTGACTTACAAATACTAATTTTTGATATTTTCTATATATCTTTTTATCTATTATCTTTTTTATTTTAGACTTAAAACCTTTTCCAAATACTTGTGTTATGTCATTATGTATCCATGCTATTTTTTTTACATTTTTGTTTTCTATGCTAAATAGCCTTGTAATTGGTCCTTCTAGAAAAGATATTTCTACATCATAGTCTTTTTTTATTTTTTTATTGTATATTTGTTTTTTTAAAAGTAATATTTTAATTGGATTTGTTATATATTTCTGAATTTTATTTAGTTCTAAATAACTTTTATTATATAATGATTCTATTTTTACATTTTTTGATAATTGTTTTTCTAATTCTCCTTTTGCATAGATTGTAAAAATAGTTATTTCGTATTTTTTTGATAATTCATTTGCTATGTCTACTAATACTCTTTCTGCTCCGGCCTAGGGTTAGACTTGTTATTCCAAATAAAATTTTTTTCATGTTTAATTTATTTCTCCTTTATATTAAAGTAAATATTAAACAATATAGTTTATATGTGGTTTTATTTATTGTTCTCATGTATAAGTTTTTTAGGCTTTTTTCTTTTTTTAGTATTCTATTTTTCTTCCAGTCAGGAAATGTTTTATTTACATTTTCCCATGTTAGTTCTAGTAATTTGTCTTTTAGTTCTTCATCTTCTATTTTTATAATTCTTGATAAAGAGCTACAAAATGCATATCTTATGTATACATACTCTAAGGCTGTTTTATATTTTTCATATATATTATTTTCTTTGTAGTAGTCTATTACATGTTCTAATACTTGGAATATTTCTTTTGTTCTTTCATTTTGTGTGTTTGAAATTGAGCCTTGTCTTTGAACATAGTGAACAAATGGCTTTTTAATGAATGAAACTTTTTCTATGTATGGTATTAGTTTGTAAGTAAATTCTACATCTTCATATCTAAATCCTTTTGGAAATTCTACTTTTGATTTTTCTAGTATTTCTCTTTTTATTAATTTGTTCCATGCTACAACTCTTATTTTTTCTAGCATTTCTTCTTTTCCATTATATAGTTTTCCTATGTCTTCTTTTCTTTTATCTGGATATTCCCAATAAAAGTCACATTCTACTAGGTCACTATTATCTTTTATAGCTAAATTATACATTTCTTCATACATGTTTTTTTCCACATAATCATCTGAGTCTAAAAATGCTATATACTCTCCTTTTGCATGTGGCAGAGCAAAATTTCTACTGTCTGATAGACCTCCATTTTCTTTTTCTAGATATACTATTTTTTTAGGATATTCTTTTATGTATTTTTTTGCTATATCTATACTTCTATCTTTTGATCCATCATTTACTAATATTATTTCTATATCATCTAAAGTTTGATTTACTAGACTATCTAAGCATTTTTCCATATATCCTTCTACATTGTAAAATGGTACTATTATACTTACTTTTGACATTTTTTCTTACCTCATTTTTAAATATAATTTTATACTAATCATTAATATTATTCTTTTTACTAGTTGTTTTAGGTTGTATGGTTTTATGTTTTTGTATAGTTTTCTTTTTCTTAAATTTTTTATATATTCTTTTTGTTCTTTGCCTTTTAGTTCTTCAGTTTTTAATATTAATGTATTTGTATAATATCTTCTTAATAATTCTTTTGATTTATTTTTTATGTTATAATCTTGTATTTTTTTATTTGCATTTTCATAGTGTTTTAACATATCTTCTGCTTTTTTTATGTTTTTTTGGTAGTCTTCATTTCTTGTTATGCTGTTTTGGGTTTGTAAATAGCAATAACCATATATTGGGAGTGAGACTACACTTTTGGCTTTTAGCATAATTAATGGTGTTAATCCAAAGTCTTCGTGATATGCTCCTTTTAGATATTCGAATTTGTTTTTTATAAAAAAATCTCTTTTATATAAATAGATACATGCTACTTCTAAGTATTTATCAGTAGTACATAGTTTTTCGAAGGCTTCTTCACCTGTGCATTTTTTAAAGTTTGGTCCATCTATGTTTTCTATTATTTTTCCTTCGGTATCTACTTTTTTCATTTTAAATTTTATTAGGTCTATTTCTTCATCTATATATTTTTCTAAATCTTTGTATAAATTTTTTTCTATATAGTCATCACTATCTAAAAATGATAGGTATTTTCCTTTTGCTTTTTTTACTCCATAGTTTCTTGCATCTGATAATCCACCGTTTTCTTTTTTAAAGTATTTTATATCTAGTTTTGGATTTTCTTTTATATATTCTTTTATAACTTCTTCTACCTTATCTTTGCTTCCGGTCATTTACAATTATTACTTCAAAGTCTTGCATTTTTTGGTTTGCAAGACTTTGAAGACATTTTTTTATATATTTTCTTGTATTATATACTGGTATTATTACACTTATTTTAGGCATTTTTTCCCTTTCTTTTTATTTTATTTTATTTCTTCTTTTTTTAAAGATATTGCTATAAATAGTGGTAAACATGTAAATATGCTATATACGTATCTTGGTTCACAAAATACTGGTGAAGCAAGTGCTGTTAGCCATATAAATAGTACTGGTAAAAATATTAGTATTTTTTTATATTCTTTTTTGTATATTATATATGTTATACAAGCAAGTATTATCCAGAATAGAAATCCTATACTTATAAACATACTAATTATTGGTAAATCTCTTGTATTTACAAATTCATTTATTTTGTCTAACAGCTCTATTTTTACTATTGGTGTTTGATTAAATTTATAAACGTTATTCTCTTCTCCAAATTCTTCTGTGTTTACTCCTGTATATATTCCCCAACCTACGGTATTTGGGTAGTAATAGCCATATGATCCCATTATAAATGATTTTATTGTTTCTATTGGGAATTTTATTGCTAAATGTATATATAGTTTTATTAATCCTATTTTGTCTTTTTCAAATCCTTCTTCTGAAAAGTTTGATTTAATTGGATCTGCAAATACAGGATCATATAATTCTTCAAAATTTTCTATTGGTAAGTATTGTTTTATTTTATTTTGTTCTTCGATTGTTAACTCATCTTTTTTATATACCATTAATCTTGCAAATTGCTGAATTGGTATTGATAGGGCTTCTCTTGTAGAACCTTGTTTAATGTTTAATAATTTATATATGGGGCCCGTAATTATTTCAAATAATACTATTGGTATTAGAAATATTATTAATATTTTTTTATAATATTTTCTTAAAAATATTAATACAAATGGAAATGTTAAAATAATTGCATATATTCCATTATTTCTAAAAAACATTGCAAGTGTCAGAGCTATCATTAAAAAAGCAATTCTTAATTTTGATTTAAAAAATCTTTCTTGGTTTGTTACCATTTCTGTAAATCCTATTGTTACTAGTAATATAGATAATGCAAATGGTATATCTTTGTACATTGTAATTGTATAAAAACATATTGTTGGACAAAACATGTAAAAAAGAAGAGCAATTAGCCTAATTAGTACAGGTATTTTCTTTCTTGCCATATAATAAATTGCAAATGAAAATATTAAAGATGTACATATTGTTTGTAATAAAGTATATATAAATGCTCCTGTTTGATAACTTTCAAATATGCTTTTTCCTATAAACATACATAATGCAATAATTTCGGTGTGTAATACTGGGTGATGATTTGTTAACTCTAAAGCTCCCGCTCCTTGTAATATTTGAACAACAGAATCTATTAATACATTTCCTGGATAATAGTTTAATATGTATGGCACATATGATAGGAATATAATTATTGCAACAAAAATAAATGATTTTTTATTTCTAGTAAATAATTTATATTCTTTTACATTTTTTATCTTTTCTATTGCCTTTGGTAAATTTGCAATTATTATCATAATTATAGATGTAATTATAACAAAACATACTTGGAATTTACATATTAACATTAATATTTCTTTTTTTACACTTGTAACTTTGCTTGTGTCCGCAGCACCATATCCTATTATTATAAAGCTAGATATTAAAATAGAAAAAATTGATGAACATACAAAAAGCCTTTTTTCATATTTTTGTGAAGCTTTACTAAATAATATACATAAAATTCCAAGTATTATTATCCATTTAAAATTATTTCCGTCAAAATAAAATGAACCGATTAACTACTTGCAAACTAATACTTATTGTTGTAATTAGTGATAATATAAAAATCCATAAGTTTTTATATTTTAAGATTTTGTTTAGCATTTTATTCCCCTTTATTTTCATTTTTTAGCATTTTAAATTTGTCTTTATACTCATTTAATTTTATTTCAAAATCTTGTTTACCTCTTTTTATTATTGTTTGCAATATTAATCCCCCAAAAAATGATTGTATACTACAAATAAAGAAAAATACACTTGCTACAAATGATGGCATTTTTGGTACTAATCCAGTTTGTACATAATCTATTAATACAGGTATTAAAAATCCTAATCCTATTAAAAATAGTATTAAAGTTACCCATGTAAAAAATGATAATGGTCTGTAATTTTTGTATAAAGTTACTATTGTTTTTAATACTTTAAAACCATCAGAATATGTGTTTAATTTTGATTCACTTCCATTTGGTCTATCTCTATATTCTATTATTACATTTTCTACTCCCATGTTTTTGTCTAAAGTATGTATTGTCATTTCTGTTTCTATTTCAAATCCTTTAGATAATACAGGAAATGTTTTTACAAATTGATAACTAAATGCTCTATAACCTGTCATTACATCTCTTATATCACTTTTATATATCATATTTATTAACTTTCTAACTAATACATTTCCTACATTGTGAAATGGTCTTTTGTTTTCTGTAAAATATGTTGATGATAGTCTGTCTCCTATTACCATGTCTGCATTTTTTTCTAATACACAATTGCAAAGTTCTCTTGCACATTCAGCTGGATATGTGTCATCTCCATCTGTCATTAAATATACTTCGGCATCTATATCTCTAAACATGCTTCTTATTACATTTCCTTTTCCTTGTTTTCTTTCGTATCTTACTATTGCTCCTGCTTCTTTCGCTATTTTGTCTGTTCCGTCTGTTGAGTTGTTGTCATATACATAGATTGTTGCTTCTGGTAATTCTCTTTTAAAATCTTCTACTACCTTTTTTACTGTTTTGCTTTCGTTATAACATGGTATTAATACTGCTATTTTGTCCATTTTATTTTACCTCCAATATTTTTTTATTTTTAATTTTCTTTGCTTTTTTACTTTTGTATTTAATAAAATTTATATTAGTTAATAAATTTTTTTACCAAGTTTTCACATTTAATATCAAATTCTTTTTTCCACTCTTTATATAAATTCATTATTTCTTCTTTGTGTTCTAGACAATTTATTATTCTTTCTTTTATATATTCAGGATCATCTTCTTTAGTTAAAATAACATATTCTCCTAGTTTTGTTCCTAAAAAATAGTCATTGTTGTTTCCAAGTAAACATGGTACACCAACTTCAAAACTTTCTAATGGAAACATTGGCGCATTTTCTGTAAATGTTGGATATATGTTTATGTCATTTTCTTGTATTCTTTTTAATAAATCTTGAGTTGGAATATATTCATCTACACTTGTTGTTTCTAAGTTTAGTATATTTGTAAATTTTTTTGCCCCTTCATTTATTGGTACAACATCAGCTATTGCATTTGGTACTAATTTCATACTACTTAAGGCAGTATATATATTTTTTAGTTCTCTAGTATCAGCATTATATATTCCTATTTTAGTTTTTTGTCCTTTTTCTTTTTGTATTTTTTCTATATTGTCTAAATGTACATTATTTTGTAAGTAGTAACATTTAAATCCCATTTTTTTATAGAATTCATACATTGTACTTCTTACAAATGCTAAAGAATCTACTTTTTCTTGCTTGTATAGATTCATTATCTCTTTATTTAGGTTCCAGGTATAATCTGAAAAAAATTCATAGCAGTTTCCATGCCATATTACTTTTATTTTTATACTTGGATTTAAGTCTTTTATTAGTTTTATTACATCTACCCATCCATCTACTATTTGGCTAAATATTACAGATTTTATGTTGTTTTCTACTACTGCTTTAGCTATTTTTTTTACATTTTTCTTTCCAAAGACTTGTTCTAAAGGTACAATATTTTCAAATAATCCTTTAGTTGAATTTGCAACTCCTAGCCATGTAGGGTTGTAAAACACAATATATTCTTTATTATTATATTTTTTTAGTTCTTCTTGTGCTTTTTCTACTTGTTTTGAATAATGCTTGTTTTGTTCTTTTATTTTCTTACTATTTGTTATTTTATATTTAGTAGTACTTAAAATATGGTAAATTTTTCTTATTATTTTATATATTAAACTGTCTTTTTTTATAAATCTTTTAACAAAGTTTTTTAGTTTTTGCATTTTTTTGTTCCTTTCTATTTTTCTAAAAATGCTTCTATGTTTTCTTTTGCCTTTTTGTTATATTCTTCTTTCCATGTTTTGTAATATTTTATCACATTTTCTTTGTTTTCTAAACATTTTTTTATTAATTTTGCATTTTCTATTGGGTTATCTTCCGCAGATGTTACTATATATTGTTTAAGTTCTAAATTATCATCAAAAAGGTTAGATGTATTTCCTATGATGCATGGAACTCCTTGTTCCATACTTATAAAAAATACAGGGTGAAGATATTCAGTAAATGATAAAGATATATTTATATCATTTTTTACTACTTTTTCTATAATTTCATCTTCTTCAATTTTTTCTATTTTATCTTTTTTACTTTTTATATCCATTGTGTTTAAAAAGTCTTCCATTCTTTCATCTAACATGTTGTAATTTATGTTAGAGTTATCAATCATTTTTCCTATACATAATTGATTAAAGATGTTTTTATCCCATGTGTAGTTTAGTGGATATATTCCGAATGTCTATTATGTCATTTTTCTTTTTTATTTCTTTTTTCTTGTCTTTACTTAGTATATAATTTTGCATTAGGTATGAAGTTTTATATCCTAAGCTATTATATACTAAGTATTGTCCTTTTCTTAAAAATGCTATATCATCTACTAGACCTTGTTTTGATAGTTCTAATAGTTTGAAGAAGTTTTCTCTTTCATATTCATAGTATAATAGTGAATCTAACGTATTGCAAATAACTTTTATTGTTATTTTAGGGTATTTTTCTTTTATAAATTTTACTAGTTTGTCCCAGCCTATTTCTAAACCTGAAAATATTATTTGGTCTAGGCCATTTTTTATTTCTTCTTCTATTATTTTTATATTATTGTTATAGTCAAAGTCTGTCCATCCTAAATTTATTTGTTTAGTATTTTTAAACATATTTTTTAAGACTATATTATCTTCTTTTTTCTTGTCACCATATAGTAAAATATATTTTTTCATTTTTTAATTCCTTCCAATTATTTTTCTTAAGGTTTTTTTGGCATTTGTTAGTATATTCATATATTCTATGTTATTGTATGTTATAAAAGCTTCTTTCCATGGTTCATTTCTTAATATGTTTCTACATTTGAATATGTTTAATCTATCAATTTTTGATAATTTATCATCTTTTTTTAGATACTGGTCTGTTCCAAATGTGTCATTAAATACCATGCTATAATATGCTTCTATTAATTCTTTACTTGGTTTTTCTTTTATATTTTTTAGTATTTTATATACATAACTTTTTGTTTCATTTGCTTCGTATGGGTGGTATTTCATATATTCATTTATTACTTTTGCACCTTCAAACATTCCTTCTTGAAGAGGTTTTATATATTCATTTACTATTTGTTTTTCCTCTTCTTTTGCCTTTCTTATTGCTTTTGCGTTTTTATATCCTGTAACACTTCCTGTCCCTGGGTTATATATCCATTCTAAAAGTGTTATCATGTTTGCTACTTCATTATCTCTTACAGTTTTATCATCTATAAAACTTATTTTATATGTGTTTTTTGGTTGTAAATTGTAAAAGTCATATAATGTTAAATAATATCCACCTATTTTTTTGTTTGTAAATATATATGCTAAATTATCTTGTATTGTACCTCTCCAACCAATATCTACTGTAAATATTGGTTTAGAATCATTTATTATTCCTTTGCTTTTTTCAAAGTATTCTAAAAGTTCTTCTCTTTTTTTAGCTAGTTCTTTGTTTATCTTTTTCAAAAATTCTTCATCTTGTGCCAAACTTTGCACTTTTAGGTCAAACCATGGACATAGTATTTTTTCTTCTATATCTATATCGTATTTTTCCATATATTCTTTATAGTCTTCTATATTTATTGCTAGAGTTTTAAATAGTGCTTTCATACTTTGTTCTCTATATTGTGACCATAATCTAAGTAGATTTGAAATTGTAAATTCTTTTAGTGATGCTGAAAATGTTGCCATTCTGCTTACTTCTATTATGTCACATTCTGGTAAATTTAGCCCAAATGGATTATTTTCTTTTATTAGTTCATGTATTTTTATAAAGGTTTCTCCTTCTCTTGTTTGGTAATATACTTTATCTATTTTGTTTTTTATTGCATATTCAACTACGCTATAACCAAAGAAGTATATTAATGGTGCTAAATCTACACCACTATTGAATAATTTTTCTTCTTTTGTTTTTGCTTCTTTTTTTATTTTACTTAAATCAAAATGAAATTCTCTTCCAACTTCAGGTAAAAAAACAAATTCTGTTTTGTTCATTTTTATAGTTTCTATTCCTAATTTATTTGCTACTTCTATGTCTGAGAATTGGTTATCTCCTACGTGTATATGATCTTTTGAAGTTACACCTATTTCTTCTTGTGCTTTTTTGTATAAGTTTCCTGTCCTTTTATTAAGTAAGTAATCTGCAGAGCTATATATTTTTTCTATTTTAACTGGTAACTTTAAATAATCAAAAAGTTCTTTTAGCTGTTCTTCTCCCATATAAAAATCTGATATGCAATATTTTTTTAAATCTTTGTATTTTTCAAATATTGGTAGTATTTGAGGATTTAAATATATTACTCTTTTTTCTTGCTCAATTTCTTCTTTTAATAGTTCTTCTGATATATCAGGTATTTCTTCTTGCATTATTTCTTTTTGTAATAATTTAAACACATCTAAAATTCTACATTCATCATCTGATCCTTTTTCTTTGTTTTTCTTGCACTCTTTTTCTTCTATTTTATCTCTTTCTTTAAGTATCTCATATATGTTTTTATATTTATCTTTTAATTTATTTTCATATTTTAAAATTATATAATTTGCTGTATGAAGTTTTACTTCTTCTGGATGACATTTTCTTTTTATTATTGTATCCCAAATATCAAAGCTTATAATTTTTGCCATTTAAAATTTTCCTTTCTTGTATAATATATTTATAATTTAATTCTTTCTGATTTTATCATTTATTTTCTATATAATCAAGCCAATAATCTTAAAATTTACGTTCTACCAAAAAAAAATTTTGTTACAATTCACAACCAAAAATAAGCCGTCCAAGGCGAAGATGTCATTTTATTTTTACAAATTTTGATGGAAAGTAATTTTCGTTAGGAACTCTTAATAATATTTTACGGAAAGTGTTCAATCTTGTATTGGAAGGGTGGCGTAAAATATATTTAGAGTTCCTATGAAAATTATCTTGACAGATAAATTTGTAAAAATAAAATGACATCTTCGCCTTGGACGGCTTATTTTTGGTTGTGAATTGTAACAAAATTTTACTTATATTGATTATCTATTTCTTTTAATATTACGTCATGCGCACTTCCTTCTGCTATGCTTACTTCTGAAACAAGTGTTAATCTTGCTTTTTCATGAAATTCTGGAATAGTTATACTTCCACAGTTACACATTGTTGATTTTATTTTTGCAACTGTTATTGCTAAATTATCTTTTAATCTTCCTGCATATGGTATATATGAATCAACACCTTCTTCAAAAGATAATTTTTTATCTCCACCCATGTCATATCTTTGCCAGTTTCTAGCACGGTTTGAGCCTTCTCCCCAGTATTCTTTCACATAACCGTTACCTTTTTTTACTACTCTTGTTGGGCTTTCGTCAAATCTTGCAAAATATCTTCCCATCATTACAAAATCTGCACCTAGTGCTAATGCTATTGTTATATGATGATCGTGTACTATTCCTCCATCTGAACAAATTGGTATATATATTCCTGTTTCTTTGTAATATTCGTCTCTTGCTTCTACTACATCTATTAGACTTGAGGCTTGTCCACGTCCTATTCCTTTTGTTTCACGTGTTATACAAATTGAGCCTCCTCCAACACCTACTTTTATAAAGTCAGCTCCTGCTTTAGCTAAGTAGTTAAATCCTTCTTTATCTACTACATTTCCTGCACCTATTTTTACGTTTTCTCCATATTTTTGTCTTACAAAATCTATTGTATTTTTTTGCCATATTGAATAACCATCTGATGAATCTATACATAGTATGTCAACTCCTGCTTCTACTAATGCAGGTATTCTTTCTTCATAATCTCTTGTATTTATTCCTGCTCCTACTATCTATCTTTTGTTTTCATCTAGTAATGAATTTGGGTTATTTTTTCTTTCTTCATAGTCTTTTCTAAATACTAAGTATCTTAGATTTCCTTCATCAGTTAATATTGGTAAACATGCTATTTTGTTTTCCCATATTATATCATTTGCCTCTACTAGGTTTATTCCTTCATGTGCCCATACGGCTTTTTCTTTTGGTGTCATGAAGTTATCTATTGGAGCTTCCATATCGTCTCTTGATATTCTGTAGTCTTTGTCGGTTACTAGTCCTAAAAATTTTCCTTTTGCTGTTCCATCATCTGTTATCATTACTGTTGAGTGTCCAGTTTTTCTTACTAATTCTATTACTTCTTTTAATGGTGTTCCTGATTTTACATTTGAATCACTTATTATGAATCCTGCTTTGTGTTTTTTTACATGTCTTACCATTCTTGCTTGTGATTCTATTGATTGTGAACCATAAATAAATGCAACTCCTCCTTCACGGGCTAATGCTATACCCATTTCTTCTCCTGATACTGATTGCATTATTGCAGATACCATTGGTACATTTGCATAGTATTTTGCTTCTTCGTTCTTTTTGTATTTTACAAGTGGTGTTCTTAATGATACATTGCTTGGAATGCATCTTTCGTCTGTTAAGTTTGGTAATAATAAGAATTCGTTAAATGTTCTTGAAATATCTTTTAAGATTTTTGCCATTTTTTATCTCCTTTCCTTTAGAGGTAAAATTATTTGAATAATTGTTTAATTTTTATTCAAATTCCAGCCCCTTTTTTATTTTAATTAAATTTTTAAAAATGTTTTATGTAATGTAATAATGTTTACTATTATACTATATAATCTTTAGATTGTAAATAGTAGTGTTTGCAATATTTAATATTTTTCAGTATTTTTTTATATTTCACAAAAAGATTATTACTAGTTAAATAGTTTTAATTTTTTCTAATTAACCTGTCTATTTTACTTACTTTTATTTAGGTTTTATAGTTATAAAAAAAGAATGGATTTTTATGTATTAAAAAATTATCCATTCTTTTTTAGCTATTTAGCATTTATTTTAAAAGATATTAATTTATCCCTCTACCGGATAAACACTTACTTGTTTTTTATCTTTGCCTTTTCTTTCAAATTTTACTTTTCCGTCTACTAATGCATATAAGGTGTCATCGCTGCCTTTGCCAACGTTTAAACCTGGATGCATTTTTGTTCCTCTTTGTCTTACTAGGATATTTCCTGCTAAAACAAATTGGCCGTCTGCTCTTTTTACACCAAGTCTTTTAGACTCGCTCTCTCTACCGTTGTGGCTACTACCTTGACCTTTTTTATGAGCCATGCTTTCTCAACTCCTTTTTTAAGTTTTGTTTTTTTATTTTTCTCTTATTATAAACATAATTTATGCTTCTTCTTTTTCTTCTTTTTTTGTTTCTGCTTTTTTAGCTGTTAGTTTTATTGATGTAATTTCTACTTTTGTGTATGGTTGTCTGTGTCCTTGTTTTCTTCTATAGTTCTTTTTAGCTTTCATTTTGAATACAATTATTTTTTTAGCTTTACCATGAGAAATTACTTTTCCTTCTACTTTTACTCCTTTTACATAAGGACTTCCTATTTGTATTTTTCCTTCTTCAGATACTAGGATTACTTTGTCAAATGTGACTTTTTTTCCTTCTTCTGCATCTAATTTTTCAAAAAATACGATGTCTCCTTCTGCTACTTTGTATTGTTTTCCACAGCTTTCGATTATTGCGTACATTTAAAATGCACCTCCCTTATTTGTATACTCGCTAATCCTTAAATAAAGGCAATTAACTTTTTTTAGTTAATATTTGTAGGCCTTGATTAAGCGGATTACAGTTCGTTATTTTATCATATAATTGGTTGTTTGTCAATTGTTTTGCCAATATTTTTCAAATTCCGATTTTTCTAATGGTCTTGAATAATAATACCCTTGCAATAAATCTACTTCTAATTCCTTTAATCTTTGCACTTGTTCACTTGTTTCAACACCTTCTGCAACTGTCTCTAAATTCATATTTTTAGCTAATTTCATAATCACTTCAAGTATTTGAGCTTGATTTATAAAAGACTTATCAATTTTAATTACATCAATTGGCATATTTTGTAACATGCTTAATGAAGAATATCCTGTTCCAAAATCATCTATTGAAATTTTGAAACCAGTTTCTTTTATTTTTTGAAAAATATTAAACATATCAAAATCTTCATCTACCATTGCACTTTCTGTAATTTCTAGTTCAATTTCTTCTGGTTTAATATTTTTCTTGCTAGCTATTTTCA
>CALXUW010000045.1 GCA_944391795.1 uncultured Clostridia bacterium | reverse complement strand
AAAAAAGTAAAAGACTACTAAATACAAAATTAGGTTTCCCATAGTCTTTTACTGAAAATTTATTAGAAATATCAATGTTTTTTGAGAATTTCTTCCCCAACTTTTCCCCAATTCTACATAATAATGCTATTTTTAAGCATTATTGTAAACTATTTGGAGAATATAAAAAATCGCTACAACTTAGATTGCTGTAACGATATAAGCTTGGTTGCGGGGGTAGGACTCGAACCTACGACCTTCGGGTTATGAGCGAGACTTGACCAGTTCTTGTGAGTTCGTGAAAATTAGAGTTTTTGTTGGTAATTCGGTATTTGCAGGAGTTTTGCTTTACAGAACATTTGTGCATTTTTAGGGCATTTTTTGAGAAGATTTTACCCAATTTTTACCCAATTCGTATAGTACGTTTGTTCTCGTATTTTAAGCTCTTGTAAGAGATAATTTTATTAATAAAAATTTTAATTTTTGGAGGATTTAGATTATGAATAATTTTAGAGAAGTTAATGATGATATTTTAAGAGATTGGTTAGAATTTAGAGAGGAGACTGCTTTTTGTGAGATGTCTCCTCAAGATAAAAAATATTGCATATATTTTGAAGAAATATCTGAAAGAATACTAAAAAATGTACCTAAACAAAATAAGAAATATGTTCAAAGGCAACTTGATCAGCTTGATAAGAATTTTATGGATTATTTATATTACTGGAATGAGAAATACTATAGAAATGAATTTCTAGATGGCTCTCAACTAGTTATGGGGTGTTTTGAAGAATAGTTATTTTTTAAGAAGTTTTAAAGTGCAAAATTTGCACTTTAAAACTTAAAAATTGCACTTTGAAAATTATTTATAATTAATTTGTATAAAATATGACTATTTTTGTGCTATTTAATTGCATCTCAAAGCAAAATATAAAAAGTGTGAAATTTGACTTTTTTACTTAAATGTCATTTTTCACACTTTTTATTTTATAAATAATCTTCCAAATACTCTCTAATTTTTATATCTGTAATATATTTTTTTAATGCTTCAATTTTCGAATTTATATAATCCATATGTTCAATATAATCTAATCCATTTATATTTTTATTTATATCTTCTAAGAATTTTATCTTTTTTTCAATTATTGGTACTTCACTACCAGACCATGATGAAAATGTAGAAAATAATGGAATTTTTCTAAAATCTTCTATTGATTTATTTAATTTCAAGAATTGTAATATATATTCTTTCCTTTTACTAGGAAATGATGAATTAATAACATCAAAGATATTTGCCATCTTCTCATTATCTTGATAATTATTTTGAATGTATTTTTCTATCCACTTCTCTTTTCTAATCAAAATATCTTTATCTTCTCTCTCTTCTTTATAGAAAATCTTTTCTATTTCAAAATGGTTGAAATATTTATTTTCTATTTCTGAATAAGCTTTATTTATATAATATTCATAATTATCCATTTTCCATATTTCATTAAATATATTATCTAACTCAGATGAATTTCTGCGAAAATCTTTCATATTCTCTATTATCTTGTATAAAAACCTATCATTATTTTTTAATAAAGATATTCCAAATTTTCCTTTATAATCCATAAAATTACATGAACCAATTATATAAAGGTCTTCCAATATTTCAATATTACTGAAACTATTTATAATTATATCTAAATCTTCTTGCTCAGCATTCGTCACACTCCAGAAAAGTTCACTTATTATAAATGTTTTTTTATTATATAATTCCAATATTTTTTTACAATATTTTTCTACAGTACCTTTGATTATTTTCTCATATCTCAATAAGCTATTTATATCTAATATGTATACCTGTTCTTGTTCAATTTGTTCTTCTAATAATGAGAATACTTTTTCTATATCATCTTCTTTTACATCTTCAATAATATTATAAAAACTGTTTAAAAACATTTCTTTTTTTTCATATTCCTCATTATATAATATATTTAATAAATGTTCTCTATTAAATTTTTTTAGTATATTAATAATTAATATATCAGGCGATAAAGTAAATGGAGCATTTTTATCAATATATTCTTTAAAAATACTTAAGAATTCTTCTTTTTTTTCAACTATTAAATAATTAAATATATCTATAATAGAATTGTTGATATTATACATTTTTAATCTATCTTGAAATTCTTCACCTGTTTTACATATTTCAAATAAATTAGAAAAATCTTCTATTTTATAATCTTTAATTAAATCTATAACTCTATCTTGCCTATCCTTTTGTGCTTTTTTCCAATCTTCATGAAAATCACGTTCTAATTCAAGAGAATGAAAAATTAGATATTGTGCATTTTCTTTATATTTTTCAAGTTCCTCCGGTATATCAATTTTGATTCTATTACATTTATCTTCAAATTCTTTTAATATATTACATTGAATAAAATCTGGTTCTTCCCAATTTCTAAAAAATGTCATATTTAAAATCTCTAAATCCTTTTTAAATATTTTATTAGTATCTTCATCTGATGGATATATATGGTAATCGAACAATATATCTTCTATCATTTTTTTATATTCATCATCTTTATAAAATACACCTAAAGTTTCAAATAATATCTTTCTAAAATTATATACTTCATCACTTGCAATTAAAGCAATTCTAATATAATTTATCGTTAACTTTTTTCTTGATTGCTTAGTTATATGTCTTTCATATTTCAAAAAATCTTTTATAATTTTAATTAATAAATATGATAGGTTATACATATTTTCATCTTTAAAATTAATTGCTGTCATAAATTTATCAA
>CALXUW010000044.1 GCA_944391795.1 uncultured Clostridia bacterium | reverse complement strand
TATTTTAATGAATACTTAGTCTAAACTATTGACTTTATTTGGCTTTTATAATATTATATTAGTGTTTACTAAGGAGGATTTTATGAAGAAAAAAAAGATATTAACTATAATAACTTTAATTTTATTTATAATAGTTTTTATTCTTGCTTATCTATTATTTCAAAAATATATATTAAAAATTAATTTTGAAAATAGTGTTTTGCCTTTTGCAAGTAAAAACGAAAAAAATATTTTTAAAGTAAATAAAATTGTTTTATTTAGTAATTGTGATGCCAAAAATAAAACTGCTTCATCTACTAATTTTACTATAGAAAATTTATACCAGTATACTGATATTGCTATTTTTATTGATAGTCCAACTCAAGAGAAAACTTTAGAAAACACATTAAAATCAGTTAGTATAAAAAATATTAATTTTTCCACTCCGCCTTCTTTAGGAGAGCCTAAATTATATTTTAAAGGATTAAGTAGTTTTGCAAAAAGTGATTTAGTAGAAGAAAATTTAATTAAAGATAGTTTGGACTTTACAATTACTTCTGAAGATGAGACTAATTTAGATACACCAGTTTTATATAATAATTTAGCTAATCCTTTAACTATTAGTTATGTGAATACTAATGTTAAATCTGATTATACTATAACTGATACATCTGTTCCAATTACATATGATGGTTCTTTACTAAAAAGATGTAATGTGTCTTTAGAAGATATTAAATGTAATTTTTCTTTTGATATTTATATTACAAATAATTTAGATCAAGAATTTAAAACTACTGTTTTAATAGATATTCCCCTAGAAACTGATGAAAAATCAATTTATAACGGAAGTATTCAATTAGAAAAAGATGCAAATTTCTTATTTTATAGATATAAATAATTACTTTTAATCTTATTCTACTTTAATTTGCATTTTTAGAAGAAAGGAATGATTAAAAAATGAAGGAAAATTTAAATATAGCACAAGAGCTAAAAAAGAAATATCATAAAACTGAGGAAATTACTAATTTTAAGCAGATGTTATATCGTTCTGCAGATATTTATCGTTCAAGGATTGCTTTTAAATTAAAAGATGAAAATGGTAAAATATATGGAGTTACATATGAACAATTTAAAAATGATGTAATTTATTTAGGGACAAGTTTAATTAAAAAAGGTTTTTTAAATAAGCATATAGCAATTATAGGTAAAAACAGTTACAAATGGAGTGTAAGTTATTTAGCAGCAAGTATTGTAGGTATTGTAGTTCCTATAGATAAAGAATTACATGCTGACGATGTTATTAATTTTATGAATGTGTCTCAAGCTGTTTGTATTTTAGGAGATCAAAAAAATTTAGAAGATATTTTTAATAATATTCAAAAAATAGAATATCCTGAAACTTTATTCATACCTTTTGATAAGAAAGATTCAAAAAATTATTTTGATTTATTATTGGAAAATGGAAAAGAGTTATATTTAAATGGTGATAAAAGTTTTGATAAAATTCAAGTTAATCCAGATGAAATGCGTATTTTATTATTTACTTCTGGAACTACGGGAAATGCTAAAGGAGTTTGTCTATCTCAAAGAAATATATGTTCTAATATTTTATCTACTTATGGAATTGTAAAAGTAAAAAGAAGTGATTTGTTTTTTTCTGTTTTGCCACTTCATCATACTTACGAATGTACTCTTGGTTTTTTACTTCCAATATATAGTGGTGCAAGTATTGCTCATTGTGAAGGGTTAAGGTATATCGTAAAAAATATGGGAGAATTTCACCCTTCTGTAATTTTGTGTGTACCTTTATTATTAGAAAATTTGCATAAAAATATTGTTAAAAATATGAATAAATCTTTACCTAAAAAATATCAAAAAGCAGATTCAAACCCTTATAATGATTTACCATTTTTTATGAAGCAAATAGTTAAGAATAAAGTTAAAAATACTTTAGGCGGAAGACTTCGTGTGTTTATTGTTGGAGCTGCTAGTGTTAACCCAAATATCATTTCTGATTTTAGAAATCTTCATTTAAATACTCTTCAAGGTTATGGTTTAACAGAATGTTCACCATTAGTCGCTGGGAATACTGACTTTTTCCAAAAGGATGATGCAGTTCGGTCTTCCTATTCCTAATGTGGAATACAAAATTGATAACCCAAATGAAGAAGGCGTTGGAGAAATTATTGTCAAAGGTCCTAATGTTATGCTTCGGTTATTATGAAAATGAGGAAGCTACCAAAAAAGCTTTGCAAAATGGTTGGTTTCATACAGGAGATTTAGGAAAAGTTGATGAAAATGGTTATTTGTATATTACGGGAAGATGTAAAAGTGTTATCGTAACTAAAAATGGTAAAAATATTTATCCTGAGGAAGTTGAGTATTATTTAAATGATAACCCTTTAGTTTCAGAATCTTTGGTTTTGGGAATTCATAAAGAAAATGATGACGAAACTTATATTAATGCTCAGATTTATCCAAATTTGGAAGCAATTACTGAATATTTGAAAGGAAGTGTTCCTACTAAAGAAGAAATTTGGAAGGTTATTTCTGATGTTGTAAGTAGTGTTAATAAAAGGCTTCCTAATTATAAACATATAAAAAGTTTTATTATTCGTGATAAAGAGTTTGAGAAAACTACTACTCAGAAAATTAAACGTTATGGAAATAATGTCAGTGGGGACGGAGAATTTTGACAACTTTTGTTTTTAGCTAATTTTTTATAAGATAATTTTGTTAAAATTATGATAAATAGTAAAAAAAACTGATTCTAGATGAGTCAGTTTTTTATTAGCACGAATTATTTATAATAGTTTTATAATTTCATCGAGTATGCTATATTTTTTAATTTAAATCCAAATTCTTCATAGAGTTTTATAGCATTGGTATTTTCTTGATTTACTGTCAAGTTCATATCTGTACAATGATTATCTTGAGCTATATTTTTTGCATGTTCTAATAGTAATTTTCCAATTCCTTTACGCCTATTATTCTCATCAACACAAATCGCTTTAATGGTTAATTGTTTTCTACATCTAATACCAGGATTACTATTTTCTTTTATATTGAAAATAATATATCCTAGTATTTGATTTTGTAATTTTGCAACATATATTTCTTTATTTTGTATCATTTCTTCTAGGTTATCTTTTCTAATTATTTCATTAATATCCGAAAATATGTCAGGCCTCCATTTTACATGTAATTCGTGAACTTGCCTTGCTAATTCATTCACTCTTTTAAAATCTTCTACTTTGGGAAGTTCTATTACTACTTTCATTTTCTATCATCTCCTATAATTTTAATTTTTCTTGTATCATTTTTCTAGTTTTTAGAAAATGCATTTTTATTATTTACCTTCAAATGATTTTTTCATTCTATTGATTTAAAATAATTTTTAACTTATGATTTATTTCGGTATGTTTTGGAATTTCATTCCTTCTCTATCATTAGTTTTAAATATTTGTCTGTAAACTCTTGCAATTTATCTTTTTTTCCCCTTAATCTATCTTTTAAATGATTAGCTTCTTTATATGCATTTTCATATTCTGAATTGGTTAGTTCCATTCTTTTTAAAGCTTCTTTTAGCTCATCTTCATCAAGTAATATTATTTTTCCTGAAGGTGTTACAACAATATCAAGATATAAATCATCTTCGTATGGTATGCCGTTTTCCTTTCCTATTTTTCTTGCTATGTCAAAATACCACTCAATTATTTTATTATTCTCATCGTAAATTGCGGTTAATTTTATTTTAGAATTATAATCGTAAAATTCTAACCATTTATAGTTGTCATCTAAGATAGACTTTCCATTTGGTATTACGATTTTATCTTTGACTTCAAGAAAATTATAAAAATACACATCTCCTGTAAAATTCTTTTCTTTTACAGATAGTATTTTTTGTTCTGCTTTTTTAACCTTTTTATCTACATGTTTATCTGCATATTTTTTCTTTAGACTTATCCAATATCTTTGATTTATTTTACCAGATTCTGATGGTATTTCATTTTCTAAAACTCCTCCATTATTTATAATGCTTCTTTTGGATGCGATATTATCCTTAGAACATACCATTAATACTCTTTTAATTCCTAATTTTTTACATTCTTCTAATGCTAGTCTTATCATTTCTGTTGCATAACCTTTTCTTCTTTCTGATGGTCTTACACTATCTCCTATATGTCCTCCATTTTTTAATAATTTTTTTGTTAGATAATGCCTTATTTGCATTATTCCTACGACTTTATTATCAAGTTTTCGCACTGCTAAAAATAGCGTTGCAGGGCATCTTCCTTCTTCTATTTTTTCTTTTGATAAATCATTTTTTATTTTTGATAGCCACTTATCAAAATTTTTAATTTTATCAAGTCCTCCATCACCAGGAAGTTCCTTTTCGCCATTATCAAAACATTCTTTTAAATATTCTTCTATCTGTTTTTTATATTCTGGTAGTGGAAAAATTAATTTTAATTTTCCGTAGACTTTATTTTTTTGATTATTATACATTGTTTATCACCTCTTTTTTATATTCTCTTCTCATTTTATAGTGTGTGTCAGTTTCTTGATATATTTCAAATCCTACTTTTTTATATAAAAACTGTGCGGGATTTTCTTTATAAACTTGAAGAATTGTATTTCTTTTATTTTGTTTATCGAATTCTAATTGTTCTTTTAGTATTTTTGTGCCTATTCCTTTTCCTTGATAATTTTTGTCTATGTAAAATAGACTTATCACACTTTCATTGTTTTCATTTATATAATTTGTGAAAACACCTATAATTTCATTATTAGATTTTATTATTTTCATATCTTTTCTATGTTCATTTATAAAGTTCTTATATATTTCAATTTGCTTTTTTTCATCCCAGCCATATATTTTTTTAACATACCATTTAAAATTTTCTTTTTTCATTTTATATAATGTTTTAAAATATTCTTTTTTGTAGTTTTCAAAATTATAATCCATGGAAATTTATCCTCCTTAATAAATATTATTAAAATAGAAAGCCTTGCAAAAAAATCTTTTAAGACTCCTTTGCAAGACTTTTATATATCTTACTTTATAAGTGTAAGTAGTTTATTTGTATTTGGTACTACTCTTTACCGCTCAAGCTTTATGGCTTTAGGTAAACTCTTAAATATGTTTTTTATTTTAACATATTTGAGGAGGTTTTGTCAAATTTGGTGTGAGTGATGTGATTATGCTAGTATGTCAGTATGGCAATATGTCAGTATGTCAGTGGGGACGGAGAATTTTGACAACATATTATAATAAAAATCTATAAGATTTTTTATTTATAATATGTTGTCAAAATTCTCCGTCCCCACTGACATACTGACATAGTTTGGTGGCTTCAAGTGGAATCGAACCACTGACACGAGGATTTTCAGTTTTCTGGGCTACCTAATATTTGATATTATATATTGTTATTTAAAATTACTTAAAATGCTTATATTTCAAGTGCTTTGTAGT